>VBOK01000028.1:0-5795 GCA_005877565.1 Nitrospirota bacterium | reverse complement strand
GCCCGGATCGTGCGGCTGGTGGAGGAGGCGCAGGGGTCGAAGCCGCCCATCGCGCGGCTCGTGGACCAGGTGGCGGCGGTCTTCGTGCCGATCGTCATCGCCGTGGCCCTGCTGACGTTCGGCCTCTGGCTGGCGTTCAGCCCGGCGCCGGCCTTCACCAAGGCGCTGCTGAACTTTGTCGCCGTGCTGATCATCGCCTGTCCGTGCGCGCTGGGACTGGCGACCCCGACCTCTATTATGGTGGGGATCGGTCGTGGCGCGGAGCTCGGAATCCTGATCCGGGGCGGCGCGGCCTTGGAACAGGCGCGGGCCCTGACGACCGTTGTGCTGGACAAGACCGGCACGCTGACGACGGGCGAGCTGGCGGTCAAGGAGATCGTCGTACGCCAGGAGGGATGGACGCGCGAAAAATTATTGCAGTTCGCTGCATCGGCCGAGCAGGGCTCGGAGCATCCGATCGGAGAGGCCATTGTGAAGATGGCCCGCGAGTTGCGCATTGCGCTGGAGCCGCTCAAGGACTTTGCGGCCGTCCCGGGGCACGGCATCCGGGCCACGGTGAAGGGCCAGCCGGTTCGCGTCGGCAACCTTCGATTAATGGAAGTGGACGGCCTCAAGGTCGCCAGCTTGGAGGCGGAGACCGCGCGGCTAGCCGAGGCCGGCCTGACGCCCATGTTCGTGGCCGCGGGAGGCACCGTGGTTGGGGTCATCGCGGTGGCCGACACCGTGAAGGAGCATGCCCGCGAGGCGGTGTCGGCGCTCAAGGTCATGGGCCTCGACGTGGTGATGATAACCGGGGACAATCCGCGCACGGCAGCGGCGGTGGCCAGGGAAGTCGGCATCGAGCGGGTCCTGGCCGAGGTCTTGCCGGAGGCTAAGGCCAGCGAAGTGAAACGCCTGCAGGGCGAGGGCCGGCGGGTGGCCATGGTGGGCGACGGCATCAACGACGCCCCGGCGCTCGCGCAGGCCGACGTGGGAATCGCGATCGGCGCCGGAACGGACGTGGCCATGGAGGCGGCGGACATCACGCTGATCGGCGGCGATCTGCGCGGCGTGGCGACGGCGATTCAACTGAGCCGGGCCACCATGCGCAACATCAAGCAGAACCTCTTCGCCGCCTTCATCTACAACGTCATCCTGATTCCGGTCGCGGCGCTCGGCTGGCTGAACCCGATCCTCGCGGCGGCCGCGATGGGCGCCTCCTCCGTCAGCGTCGTCAGCAACGCGCTGCGCCTGCGGTTCTTTGCACCTGCTGCCTAAGGTTTTCCGATTTCTTCTCATTCCTTTTTCCACGACATCGTGATACAAACTTACAAGGTTAACCCAATGACCTCCATCGAGTTTCCTGACATCCTCCCCTATCTCTTTGCGATTCTCTGTCTCACGCTGATCTGGAAGTTCCACGACTTGCAGGTTAAAGCCGGCCGGATCCAGGCCCGGGATTTCTGGGAGCGGTCCGGTGTCCGGCTGTTCCTGCACGCCACGCCCAACGATGTGCTGGCCTGCATGGTGTGCCGCGAGATGACTGGCATGGTCTTTTCACCTGCTGTGGTGACTTCCAAGAAGTTCACGCCGCAGGAGAGGCCATGCATAAACCCTAACGGTTGCCGCTGTGTGATGCTGGGACTTTATGGTGGCTGGCCGGAAGCTAAGCGAGTTCTAGAGCAGTTGAAGGCGCACAACGGCAGCATGCGCTTGACCGACGAGGAACTCCGGGGCTTGCTCGAAGGGAGCCAGCACACCCGCGCCGGCGCCACCGCGGATCGGTTATCACTCCGCATGCTGCTGGCCATACGTGCAGAAGGCAATGAGCCGGCGGTGGCCATCGAGCACTACCGCTACATCGTGGAGCAGGCGAAGGAGGGGCGTGACCGTGCGTTCGTCGTCTCCGCCTACCTCCGGCTCAGCGACTTGCTGGAGCGGATCGGGCAACCGGACGAGGCGCTTGCAATACTCGAGCGCTGCCAGCACGACTATGGCGGGAAGAAGAAGGGCCCAGACGCCCCGACCGAGACCCAGCGCGCCATGCTCGAGAAGCGCAAGGCTCACCTCACGCCCATCTTAGCGAGGTAAACGCTTCAGTCTTCAGGTAGGCGAAGCCGACCCTCAGCCACATCCCGCTGCGCCTGCGCATAGCGCTCCGGGCTACCGATGTCCGACCAGTACCCGCTCATCCGGTAGCCGTGGAGCGGTCGCCCCTGGCGGAGCAGGCTGCCATACACGTCAATGATCGAGCCGGGCCCTGACGGGATGGCGTTGAGGACTGCCTGCTCCATCACGTGAATCCCGGCGAACATGCAGGCCGGGAGCGCGGCCCGCGGCTCCGCCAGCGGCGGATTGCCGTTGATCTGGAGAATCCGTCCGTGCGCGTCGAGGGTGACGGGCCCCCACGTCGAGGCCTCGAGATCGTCACGGACGGCCAGTGTGGCGAGGGCTGCGGAGGCTCGATGGGCGGCGATCAGGGCCGTCAGATCGCATTCGGATAGCGTATCCCCATTGATGACTAGGAACGGTCCGTCCTTCAGAAAGGGCGCGGCCTGCTTGATGCCGCCGCTCGTGCCCTGGAGCGTGGGCTCGTGCGAGTAGGCCAGGCGCAGGCCAAAGCGCGCCCCATCGCCGAGCGCGTGCACGATCTGGTCGCCGAGGTGGTGCAGGTTGATGATGACCTCGGTAATCCCGTGCCGCTTGAGGAGCAGGAGGTTCCACTCGAGGATCGGCCTCCCTGCGACCGGCAGCAGCGGCTTTGGCAAGGTCTCGGTCAGCGGGCGCAGCCGGGTGCCGAGCCCTGCGGCCAGGACCATCGCCTTCATTAGTGATCCTCCGTCAGGATCCCACCTCCGGCACGTAGCGGGCGAGCGCTTTGCGGAGCGGGTGGAGGTCCCGGTAGTGCTCCAAGTTCCGCCTCACGTAGCCCAGGGTCCGTGGGATGTACTGGAGATAGCGATCGTTGTGCTTCTCCAGGGCAATATAGACGAACCGCCCGGCTGCCTTGAGATTGCGCTGGATGCTGGTCAGGTCGAAGAGTCGCAGGAACGTCACGCGGTCGAGTGGCGCGCTCGCCTTGGCCCGTCCTTCCAGGTAGTGGATGACCAGTTCGTCGATCAGGTCCTGGTCGAGCGATAGATAGGAGTCCCGCAGCAGGGACGCGAGGTCGTAGGTGGCGGGGCCCATCAGGGCGTCCTGGAAGTCGAGGACGCGCAGGCGCCCGTCCTGCACCATAAGATTGCGACTGTGGTAGTCCCGATGGGTGAAGACGCGAGGCTGCGCTGCCATCACCTCTGCAATCTTCCGCATCTCACTCCGGATGACGTGGCGATCTTTCTCCGGCAGCGCTTTGCCGGCGCGTTTCTCGATGCCATACTCGATGAAGTGATCGAACTCCCACATCAGGAGTGGCACGTCGAAGGCGCGGCTGAACGCCAGGCAGGCCGGGTCGGCCGGGAACGTCGACTTCAGATGGAGGCGGACGAGCAGGTCCACCGCGTGGCGGTAGAGCTCCGGCGTGTCCGGGCTCGTCGCATCCTGGGAGGCCTGCGCCAGGCTCACATCACCCACGTCTTCCAGGTACAGGAGCCCGGCCGGCTGATCGTAGTAGTACAGCGCCGGGACCGGCACGTCGGCCTTGGCAAGATGGCTCAGGATGTTGACGAAGGGCAGCTCCGCAACCGGGGGCGTGGCGCCGCTCACGGCTTCTTCCGACTGCTTGAATGCTTCCGGCGAGGCCAGCTGCATCAAGACCAGGGTATGGGGCGGGCCGCCCGCGAGGCTCAGACGGAAGTATCGCCGATTGGAGGCGTCACCAGCCAGGGGCGCCACTGTCGCCAACTCGACGCGGAAGGGGAGCTTGGTCTTGACGGTGGTGGCGACGCGCGTGTGATCGGGTGGGCGGGGAGCGACCGGAGCCATTCAGCCGAACGCGCCGACGTAGTCAATGCACAACTTGCAGGTCGCGATGTACTGCATCTCGAACTCGATGATCCCGATCATGCTGAAGATGGTATTGCCGGCGTCCCCGCACGCGTCGGCGAAGGCGTCCCCGACGCGGGTCAGCAGCGCATCCAGCGACGGGGCGATCACGGCTTGGGAGTACAACTCGGTGCGTTTCCGTAGTTCGTTGTCGAAGGAACGCCACACCGGGTCCTGCTTGGCCAGGTCGTCCAGCACGGCGTAATAGGCGTTCAGGATGTTGAGTCGTTCGGGACGGTTGCGGAAGAGCTCCGCGGCCACATATTCGATGACGAAGCCCTGCAGGAGCATGGTCTCGAGCTGCACGCGTTCCCGGTCTTTCTCCGACAGGGAGGAGAGGGTTCCGCTTGTCTCGCGCTTGGGTTCCCGGCTCTTGACGATCAACTCGACGAAGCGCAACCCGATCTTTTGCGGCGTGGTCTTCTTCTTGAACAGGCGCTTGACGAACCGCGAAGCTTTCTGGGTAAGCGTCAAGAGCACCCCCTAAACCTATCACAAGTGTGCCACCCCATGATAGACTGGCGCGGGGCGTGTAACGGGCTAACGGGCCTTGGAAGGAGGACAGCATGAGTCTTGCGGATAAGCCATGCGTGCCGTGCCGGGGGGGCGTGCCGCCGATGGAACGGTCGCGCGCGGAAGCGATGCTGGCGGAGCTCGAGCCGGGCTGGCAGTTGAACGCCGAAGGACATCTGGAGCGGGCCTACCCGTTCAAGAACTTCGTCCAATCGCTCGAGTTCGCCAATAAGGTCGGCGCGATCGCGGAGAAGGAAGGGCACCATCCGGACCTGCACGTGGCCTGGGGGAAGTGCAAGGTCGAGATCTGGACCCATAAGATCAAGGGGCTCACCGAAAGCGATTTCTACATGGCCGCCAAGGTGGACCGGGCGTTCCAGTCCATGGGGCAAGCATCGGCCCAGGCGCCAGTGTAGCCTCATGAAGGAACTGGCCGTCGCGTTCCTTTGGCACCTGCACCAGCCCTATTACACTGACCCGCTGACGAAGACCGCGCCCTTGCCCTGGGTGCGGCTGCACGCCATCAAAGGCTATTTCGACATGGGCCTACTGCTGGACGAGCACCCTGATGTGCGAGTCACGGTGAACCTGACCCCCTCGCTCCTGCTCCAGCTCCAAGAGCTGGCGGACGGTTCGGTCGCGGATCTGTTCTGGATGCACACAGCGCGTCCGGCGGCGGACCTGAGCGGCGACGAACGTGTCTTCATCCTGCGCCACTTCTTCAGCGCCAACTGGGACACGATGATCCGTCCGCACGACCGGTACTACGGTCTGTTGTTCCAACGTGGCACGCACCCGCGCGATGAGGACCTCCCCGACCTGGCCCGCCGGTTCTCCACCCAGGACCTGCTGGATCTGCAGGTATGGCACAATCTCGCCTGGTTCGGCCATCGGGCTCTGGCGCAGTACCCCGTCCTCCGGGAGTTGACGGCCCAAGGACGGCAGTTCACGGAGTCCGACAAGCAGGCCGTGCTGGCGAGCCAACACGACATCGTTGCCCGAATCATCCCGTTGTACCGACGGCTGCAGGACCGCGGGCAGATCGAGCTCTCCACGACGCCTTTCTTCCATCCGATCCTGCCGCTGCTGATCGACACCGACTCGGCTCGCCGGTCTCGGCCCGATTCCGCCCTGCCGCATCGGTTTGCGCATCCGGAGGATGCGGAAGCCCAGCTCCGGAAGGCGCTTAGCTTTCACGAGGGGCTCTTCGGCCGGCGTCCGCTGGGGCTCTGGCCCTCCGAAGGCTCGGTGTGTCCCGAGTTGGTTCCGATTCTCACGAAACTGGGCTTCCGTTGGGCTGCCACCGACGAGGGGATCCT
>VBOK01000027.1 GCA_005877565.1 Nitrospirota bacterium | reverse complement strand
CAGGCGTCGCGCGACGGATCCCCCTTCGGATACGGACAGCACATCCAGCACGTATTGGTCATTCTCCTCTCGTAGGACGACCCGGTCCGTCGGGAGGATCGTCCCGCCCAGGCTCCCCAGGGTCGCCTGGAGGCCGAGCGAGATCGGCATGCCGAGGGAACCCTTGCGATCCAGCTCGGCGACCGACCCGTTCTGGGATTTTCCCTGCATGGGAAGCAGCAGGCGATACTGACCGTCGGTGAGCACCAGGTCAAACAAGGGAAAGCCCATCCGGGCAAAGGTCTGCAACCGAATGGTTCCGGGACGCCGGTAGACCAGCGCCGCTTCCATCTTCTGAGGAGCCTTCACCGCCGCGCCGGACACCTCGACCGCGAACTGGGCTTTCAGGGTCTCGACGGCGCCCTCCCGTTCCCGGAGCAGAGCCACGAATTCCTCTGCCTTCACCGTCGGCGGCGCTGAGGGGATCACCGGCGCCCGCGCGCATCCGGCCAGCAATAACAGAACGGCTGCCCCTACCAGCAGGCCCTTCGTAGGGGCACAGCATGCTGTGCCCCTACAGACACGATCAATCCGTGCGTTAGGTGAGCACCGCATCGAGAGCCTGTCCCACTTCCGCCACGCCGATGAGCTCCAGAGACTCGATCGGCGGCATCTTCTCAAGATTGCGCTCCGGCAACAGACAGCGCCGGAAGCCCAGCTTGGCCGCTTCGCGCAAGCGGATCTCGCCGTGGCCGACCGCCCGCACCTCTCCACCCAGGCCCACCTCGCCGAACACCACCGTCGTGGGGGCAATGGGCCGGTTCCGCAAGCTGGAGGTCACGGCCGCCACGATGCCCAGGTCCAGCGCCGGCTCCTCGATCCGCAACCCTCCGACCACGTTCACATAGATATCTTGGCCGCTGAGGTTCAGGCCCATCCGTTTCTCCATCACCGCGACCAGGAGCGCGATCCGGTTGCCGTCCACGCCGTTCGCCATCCGCCGGGGCATAGGGAAGCTTGTCGACGAGACCAGCGCCT
>VBOK01000026.1 GCA_005877565.1 Nitrospirota bacterium | reverse complement strand
AGAGCACGGTGTCCACGATGTGCTCCAGGGTTCGCGGGCCGGCGATGGCCCCGTCCTTCGTCACATGCCCAATCAGAAAGACTGGCGTCCCGCTGCGCTTGGCGTAGAACATCAATTGCGCGGCCACTTCCTGCACCTGGCTGATGCTCCCGGGCGCCGAGGTCAGCAGGCTCGTGAACGTCGTCTGGATCGAATCCACCACCAGCGCCGCCGGGGCCACGGTCTGCGTCGTTTTCAGAATTTCCTCCAAGTTCGTTTCCGGATAGATCAGGAGGGCCTCGGATCCGATGCCGAGTCGCTCGCACCGCATCTTGATCTGCCGGGGAGACTCCTCGCCGGACACGTAGAGGACCCGCTCGGGCGGCTGGGCGAGCCGGGGCAGGATCTGTAGCAGCAGGGTGGTCTTGCCGATACCGGGATCGCCACCGATCAGGACCACGGATCCCCGGACAACCCCGCCGCCGAGAATCCGGTCGAACTCCCCGACGTGGGTCAGGAGCCGAGCTTCCAGGCCGGATTCAATCTCGGCCAGAGGGAGCGGTCCGGACGGCCCTCCCACGGCGCGGGGACGCCCCTTCCCGACCTCGGGGGTCCGCTCTTCCTGCATACTGTTCCAGGACTTGCACTCCGGACAGCGTCCCAACAGGCGCGGGAACTGATACCCACATTGTTGGCAGCGGAAGGTCGTCTTGGGCCGTGTCACCAGGGGATTCCCAAACGTCCTCCCATGATAAAGGAGCCCCCTACAAAAGGTCAATTAGCCAACGGGGGAATTCACGGACGGATGCAGAAGAAAATGGGGGCAGGATCCTTCAGGCTGCGGAGATGACCTGCCTCAACTGGATGGCCAATTCGATCGAGCCTGAGACTCCATGGCCTCTGTCGCTTGGCCCGTGAGCATAAGGGCGGGGGCATAGAGAACTTTCGATGACTACCAACGTGGCGCAACACACAGAGTGTGCCAGTGTTCCTCCCCTCTTTCTACGCTCGCTAACTTGAATCCGACGCGCTTCTTTTCCCCTTGTTGGGGATGGATATACACCGGTCGAGCCCGTAGCGTGACCGCATCGGGAGTGTGGACAGGAAGTAACGTGACCGCATCGGGAATGCCGATAGGGATCTGGATAAGCACCGCCCCTTCATCGTTCAACTCCACTTCGCCAGAAAGCGATAGAGCGAGGCCATCATACGACACATCTATGATTGTTCCTAGTATCTGCCGCTCCTGCCACGTGAGCCGACAAGGCGCAGAATGCCTTCGCCGTGGGTTCAAGCGCCCTAACAGTCCTTCTGCCATACTCGTAGAGGAAAAGCAAACCAAGTGCCAGGCGTGCACTTCGAACGGCTAGGAGCCGAACTCCCACCTTCAGAGACGACACAGTCAGGTGAATCCAGGAATCCGCAATCGGGTGAATCCATGAATTTGAGATGCGGGACGCTTTAAATGGGGCAGTCATGGTTCAATCTTGTACATCTGGTCATGTCGTTTCTCGTATCGGTTCCCTGCATGGGAAGTCCGGGTTAGAGTGATTTCAGGAAGGTGATGAGTTGCTTCTTCTCCGCCTCACTCAAATGGCCGAATTTCTTTCTCGCTCCCTCCGCCTCACCGCGGTGTCGCAAGATCGCGTCTTCAAACGTGAGCGATTGCCCGTCGTGCATCAACCGGCTGCGCGTGCGGGCGCCCCACAGGGGAGGTGTGCGCATGCGGTTGGCGGTGATATTGAACGTCGACTGCATTTCCCGGTAGGCTCGCCCAAAGTGCTCTTCGACCGGAATGACGATGCCATCGCCAGTGCCCACATCGTGCAGAAGGAAATCACTGAAAGGATGGAACTGTTTTCCGCCAAGCGCGTCCGGCACGGTGAATGTGCCCCCATTGATGGGCGTCCCGGCCGGAGCCGTTTCGAGTGTCCGAACGTGGCAGACTGCGCAACCGATCTTATTGAACAGGACCGACCCCTTCTTTGCGTTGGCCGTGTCCGCAAGTTGTGCATCTCTCGGAGGCGCCTTCGTGGCGCGCATAAACCGAGCAAAATGATCGATATCGGCCAGGCCGTCCGCTTCGGGGGTGTTTTCCGGATCTGGGACCGTGTCGCACAGCGTGGTCACTTCGGTGGGCATCAGACGGTTGGTGATGCCCATTTCATTGAGGTAGGCGTCTCCGGCGAACGACAGCAGGCTGGCGTGTTGATCCTTCCAGCCAAATCTTCCAATCCGATAAGTACCAGATGCTTCAAGAACGGGAACAGAAATCGCCTTGCCGCAAATTTTGCCATGTGACTTGCGGCACTGATCCGCGGCTAGGTTCTTGAACGTCTCATCCGGCACCGCCTCGATAAACCCGTCTCCGAGCAGATTGAGGGACGTGCGGAGTGTGCGAATCTTCTCCCTATCCGGCACGCGTTCTTGAAGTTGGATGTTGGGGAAGGAGGCATTGGGACAAATTGCGCGATCATTGATAAGCGTGCGGCCGGTAATCACTGCTGTGCCGTCGGCGATCGGGACGCTGGAATTGACAAACTTTCCAGCCGAGTTGCGGTGCCCCACGCGCAACTCGGTGATCTGACTGAGTCCGCCGGAGACCGGGTTCTGATGGCATTCGCGGCAAGACTGCGCGTTGTAGATCGGCCCGAGGCCATCGGGTATGTCTTCGACTTCATCGAACTTCGCCTGATCCGCCTCATGAGTGGCCTGATCGACGATGCCATTCGTCTGACCGTCAAATTCTGCAGGCGCCTCGTTCGGGCTCGTCGGCGAGGAGCTCGGCGCGGACTGCATCGCCGCCCAAGCGAGAGTTCCCAGCACGAGTATCACGACCATTCTTTTCATTGGACAGTCTCCTGTAAGAAGCATCGCCACCGAGCCGGGGTAGTGAACTGTATCCTGAGGATAGGCTTAGGGTCAAGGTCTCCTTATGTTTTACGTATCTCTTACCTATCTTTTACAGGCCGGTCGGCAGGAAGAGATGCGGGTGTAGTCAATCGCCTTCGCGCTTCACACGAAGAGATAGTGGTCCAGGGTTGAGGACCAATGACAACCCAGACGAGATTGAGAAAAGCGGGGATGAATAGATGAATGGAACACGCTTTGCTCGTATGAAGAGGCATGACCGCTCTTTTCGTCGCCCTGATCATCCCGGAAGAGGTGCCCAGCCTCCTTGCTGTTCTGGGGTTGCTCTTTTGCTGGGAACTGCATGACCTAGAGATGCGACAGGGCCGCATTCAGACCAAACCCCTTCTGGCTTATCTGATACCGCTACGGATTGAACTGCCCACGGTGGGAGTCAGACCAACGCTCTACCTTTACATGGCGAGGAACGATTCACACACGTGTCGACGGTGTCGCGCGGCCCATGCCCATGTGTTCTCAGGCCATACACCATGGGAAGCAGGCGCCCGCATTCGCTGTGAGGATTGCCTTGGCTGCCGCTGTGTCATCATCCCTCTTGAAGGGCAATGGCCTGCAACCAAGCAGCTCCTTCACGAGCTGAACAGCCAGCGTGGGCCTGTTCAATTGTCAGAGCAGGACATTCACGACCTGATCCGCCAGGGCAGAGGCGGGAAGATCGCAGATCACGATCATCTTGCCCTCAGACTTCTGAGCGCTATGCTGCTCGAAGAGAAGAATCCACAGACGGCTCTTTCCTGGTATACCCAAGCGCTAGCCCAGGCCGCGAAGGGGCACCACACCCTGATCCGCGCTGCCGCTTACATACGCTCGTCGGAATTCCTCGAACAGTCGGGCCATTCCGAGGACGCGCTACAGGTGACCCGCAACTTCATCAGGGAATTCACGGACAAAGAACGTGACTGCTTCCTGACAAAACCTCAGTACGATGGGATGGTTGCACGTCGAAACAGACTGATTCGCACCCTGATGCGCGCTCCCAACATGCCCGGGAACTGACCTCGGTCAAAGGGGACATGCTGGTTTTCTTCTCGAAAGTTGCCTGTCCCCTTTTGCCTGCCCTCTGGTCAGACTTGCCAGAATGCCTGCCAATCTTCCTGCCTAATCTGCAAAGCCGTTAAGATCTGAACCGGTAATGGGATAGAGACCCCAGACTGCTGTTCGTACTGAAGCAATTGGCGGTGCAAAAGAAAGGTCATAATTTTTAAGTGCTCCAAGCTCATACGGACTGTTGCTAGTCGTTCGCTTTGCGGGACCGCTCCAGGTGCCGGTGGCAAGTGGCTTGAAATGAGAAAATTGAGGTTGCAGCCATACGCATTCAAGTTAATTTGAAATTGGTCACAATACACGTCTGCGGGTTCTCCCATGCTTCATCCCTCCAAGCTTGGACACAGAAAGGGGACAGGCTACTTTTCTAACAGCCGAATTGGCGCTGGCAATCACTCCAAGTCCGAAGAAACAAGCCAGAAAAGTAGCCTGTCTCTTTTTAATCGGTGTAGAGGAGTAACTCGACGCCGATGAGCAGAACGAGGGCCGACCAGGCCGGCCCCCTGGCCGACTGCTTCAAAATGCAACTGTCGCATGAGCTTTTCTCATCCAATTACCTGAATTGTCTGCTCCAGTTCCAGCACGAGGCTCCTCGGGCCCGGCTTGAGCAGCATGATCGGCCCATGCGGCAGCCTGTGCAAGTCCGTCCATTCGTGCAACTCAGGCAGCTCCAGCCGGTCGCTCCTGGTCATATAGAGCAGGTAAGCCCGCCGGTCAAGCTCTTTCAAGGCCTGGACAGCCCCGGCCTCGGGGGCCGGCTGTTTAGCGCCGGCGCGAGGCAAGGGGATCTCCAGGTCAGGTGACCGGGAACGAGCGACCAACGCCGTGAGTGACACGAGCACGATCGCACGTCGGCGGTCCCAGACAAAGAGCCTGGCCGTCGTATCAGACGCCGTGACTCGCGGACTCACCGCCAGCCCGACCACCACCGTGCTTACACCAACGTGCCGAGGTACGACGGACAGCAGCGCACGCCCGTCGCCGCCGGTCATCGCCCGCCCCAGGAGCTTGCCCCCTTCCTTGAAGAGCAACACTTCTCCTCCGAGCGGGGGATGCATGAGCAGACCGTCTTCCAGAAGATCGGCGACCAGGGTGACGCTCGGGCCGGGCGCAGCGATCGTGTCATACGCGATCAACAGGCCGCGCGTCTTGTCCTCAGATGATGCCATGCCCGCGCCGGGCGAACGAGAAGGCGTCAAAGGCGGCGATGACCCCCAGCGACAGGAAGGCCACGTCAGCGAATTCCCAGAAACTCGCCCAATAGAGATAGAGGAGCACCGTGCTCGGCACGGCAAACCAGACGCCACGCCACAGGCCGAGAACAAAATGCCCGAGCCCGGCGAGCACCAGGCTCAAGGCTGCCGCAAAGATCGCTCGCCCCATTATGCGATCTTACCGATGGACTCGCGTTCGTCCGGTTCGCCCTCGAAGGGGCACGGCGCGCCGGGGCACGGCACGCCGTGCCCCTACATCCATTTTCTGCGCGCTGGCCTCTTGCAGCCGGGCCTCCGCCAGCGCGTCGGCGGCCTGGGCCGTGGTGAGGCCTTCCGCGCGCGCCTTGGTGAAGATCGCATAGAGCGTGTCGGGGATCTGCCTGA
>VBOK01000025.1 GCA_005877565.1 Nitrospirota bacterium | reverse complement strand
GAGGACCTCCACTGCTTCCGGGGTTGATGGCCGCATCGGACTGGATCAGGTTATACAACGTCTCCCCGGACGGCGGGACGATCGCCCGGTCAAGGGCGCTGACTACCCCTACTGATACCGTCGCCCCGCCTTTCATCGCTAGGGGGTTCCCGATGGCAACGACAGTCTCCCCGATGCGGAGGCGGGACGTTCTCCCCAGTTTGGCTGGGACCAGCCCTTCGATTTCGACCTTGACCAAGGCCAAGTCGGTCAGAAAATCCCGGCCGACGACTCGTCCAGGCACCAGCCGGCCGTCATAGAGACCCACCACCAACCGCGTCGCTCCTGTCACGAGGTGGTTGGACGTCAGGATGTAGCCTGGTGAAATGATGATGCCCGATCCCGAGCCGGAAGGAAGCGTCTGGGAAGGAGCCAGCCGGATGGGTCCGTGGGCCATGACGCTGACGACGGAGGGCAGGGCTTCCGCCACCACGTCCGGCACCGAAAGCGATTTGGGTGAAAGGTCGTCTTCGGAGACCGCCGCGACCGAGGACAATGCGCAGCCCATCAGGAGGACACTAGCTGCCATGCTCAAGCTTGCCCGCTGGCCCCATGCCATCCGCGACTCTCCACGACGACGTCGCTATTGTCGCATATTCAGGCAAAAGGCGGAAGAGGAGCCACCCCGGCGATAAGCCGGGGCGAGCTTTACAGAAGGGGCCGGAGGATCTGCTGGAACTCGGGAGCCCGCAGCTTCATCAAGGCCTTTTCCTCGATCTGTCGAATCCGTTCACGGGTGACTCCCAAGGTGCGGCCGACTTCCTCCAGGGTCATCGGCTCGCCCTGCCCGATGCCGAACCGGAGGCGGACCACGGCTTCCTCGCGAGGACTGAGTGAACCAAGCGCCCGCGCGACTTCCCGCGTCATCTCCTTGAGCCCGACCTGGCTGTCCGCCTGCGGGGTCTCCCAGTCAGGAATGAAGTCCCCGAGGAGAGTTTCCCCGTCCCCGATCGGGTGCTCCAGGGAGACGACGTCTTGGAAGACCTGGATCGTCTGTCCGACCTTGTCGCTCGAGGTCTTGACCGCGCCGGCCACCTCCTCCATGGAAGGCTGCCGGCCGAGCCGCTGCGCCAGCCGACGAGTCGCCTTGGAGACCCGCTGATATGCTTCGGTCATGTGCACGGGCACCCGGATGGTGCGGGATTGATCCGCCAGCGCACGGGTGATCCCCTGGCGGATCCACCACGTGGCATAGGTGCTGAACTTGAACCCGCGCCGGTGGTCGAATCGTTCCGCCGCTTTCATCAGGCCGATATTGCCTTCCTGGACGAGATCCAGAAGGTTCATACCACGTCCGTTGTAGTGCTTGGCGATGTCCACGACCAGGCGCAGATTGGACAGGACCATTTCTTCCTTGGCCTTTTCCAGTTGGGCCCACCCTTTGTGGTACTGCTTCAGGGCGGCCTTCACTTGCCGAACCTTGGGAGTCACTCGACGACTCGGCCCGCAGATCTCTTTGATGACCTGCTGGACGGCACGTTTCCCTTTTTCGAGATCCGTCGCCGAGAGCCCGCTGACACCGACCACGGCCTTCAGGTCCAACTGGCAGGCCTTCAACGATTCAGTCTGGCGGAGCCCGCGCGTGATGGACAGAACCATTCGGAGGGCGCGGCGCACCTGCCGATCGCCCTGCTCAATCCGCTTCCCCAGCGCGACTTCGTCTTCACGCGTCAACAAGGCCTTCGCGCCGAAGGAGTGGAAATACAGCCATTCCAGTTCGGCAAGGTTCGTCTCAGTCGGCACCGTCTCCTGGGGATCGTCCGCGCCGGAGCCTTCCACAGCCTCTACCAGTAGTGTTTCCGTCTCGGTGTCTTCCTCCAGCAACACCTTGTCTTTTGTCAGATCATCCATCACAATCGGGTCCTCATTGAGCGCTTTAACCTCTGTCACTTCTACGGACACGTGAACACCCTCAGATGTCTAATACCTTCGATGAAAAAAGTCTCTCATCGTTTAAGCCGTCTAACTCATTGAAAAACTGTATAAAATACTTCAACTGAGCGAACCAAAACCAAGTTTCTTTCAACCTTTAGGTATGGATAACCAGGGGAGAGCGCAAGATCAAGGGCAACCCGGGAAGAATCTTCTGGACTTCCGGGCGGTTATTCGGATTTGGTCAGCCGCTGCAGATCTTCCTGTTTGCCCACGAGGACGAGGATGTCGCCCTTTTCGATGACATCGTCAAGGGAGGGGGTCACATTGAACACCTCATCAGTGGTCATCCGTCCCTTGACCATTCGCGTCACCTTCTTCCGGATGCCGATGAGGTTAACATTGTAGGCCTCCTGAATCTTAGCCTCACGCAGGCGAAGCCCTGACATATGGTCCGGGACGGTCAGCTCCTCGACGCTAAAGCCCGGGGCGAGCTCCAAGTACTCCAGCACGTTCGGGGACACCAGTCGCCGGGCTAGCCGGATGGCGGCATCGCGCTCCGGAAAGATGACTTCCGACACGCCGAGATTCTTCAGGATCTTGCCATGTTGGGCGGTGACCCCTTTGGCAATGATCTGCTTGATGCCCATCTCCTTCAAGGTCTGCACAATGAGGATGCTGGCCTCGATGTTCTCGCCAATGCTCACCACGGCTACATCTACGTTCTGCACGCTGATGGCCTTGAGGGCTTTCTCGTCGGTCGCGTCGCACTGGACGGCGAACGTCGCCAAGTCGCTGATGGCCTGGATTTTCTCCGGATCTGTATCGATAGCCACCACCTCGCACCCTTCCTTGACTAGCGTCTCGGCGACTCCATACCCAAAGCGGCCCAGCCCGATAACTGCCACCTGACGTTTCATGTATTCACCTCCACCGGTATGTGCTCGTCCTGGGCTTATCCTATCACGACCCGTGCTTCCGGGTACCGGTAATGCAAGTCCTCGTGGCTCCTGATGGCAAAAAGCCCGATGGTAAGGGGGCCCAACCGCCCCAGAAACATCGTGATGATGATGATGAACTTGCCGAAATCGCTGAACAACCCTGACAGGCTCAGCACGCCGCCGTTTCCCGTTGACAGTCCCACAGTCCCGGCCGCCGACGCGACCTCGAACATGATGCGGATGAACTTCTGGTCCTCCAAGTATGACAGCATCATGGTGAAACCGGTGACCAGCCCAAACGCCAGGGCTGACAGCACGAACGCTTTGTGGACGATCTCCTGGGGAATCCGCCGGTGGAACATCATGACATCGGCTTGCCCCTTCAATGTTGCCCAGATCGCCGCGCAGATGATCCCGAAGGTCGTCGTCTTGATCCCTCCTCCAGTCCCGCCCGGTGAGGCCCCGATGATCATCAAGAGGATGAGAAAATAGAGCGTGGCGGTGCTGACGAGCCCGATATCGATCGTGTTAAACCCTGCTGTCCTGGCCGAGATCGAATGAAAGTAGGCCACGAGGATCTGATTGCCGAAGGACATTGGCGCCAGCGTCTTTTCATTCTGCACCTCAAAGGCCCAAATCCCGACCGTTCCCCCGACGATCAGCAACACCGAAACCAGCACGGCCAACTTGGTATGGGTTGAAAGACGAAACCGTTGGCCACGCAGATTCTCCAGAATATCTCGATAGACGAGAAATCCGATCCCCCCCAACACGATCAGGGTCGTGATCGTCAGGTTGACGATCAGGTCCGTCCGGTACGCCAGCAAGGCGAAGTTCTCGGAGAACAGGGAGAACCCAGCATTGTTGAAGGCCGAGACCGCATGGAAGACTCCGAAGTAGAAAGCGCGCAGGACATCCATGTCGAAGGAGAACCGGATCGTGAGGATCAGTGCCCCGACGCCTTCCACGATGAGCGTGATTGCCACGATGACCTTCACAAACCGCACAAGGCCCTCCATGCTCAACGTGTTCAGGACTTCCATCATCATCATGCGCTCCCGCAGGCCGATGCGGCGGCCTAGCGCCAACAGCAGGAGCGTGGCAGTCGCTGAATAGCCGAGCCCTCCTATTTGCATGCCCAGAAGGATGACCAGTTGACCGAACAGTGTGAAATCTTTCGGGGTGTCCAAGACGATCAGCCCGGTGACGCAGATGGCCGAGGTCATCGTGAAGAGCGCATCCACGAACCGGATGCCCGGGCCCGTCGTGGCAAAGGGGAGCATCAGGAGGAGGGTGCCGACCAGAATCAGAGCCAAAAATGCCCCGATCACAATCTGAGTGCTGGTGTACCGGGACTCTCGGACCCAGTCCAAGGCCTTTCTGGCCACCCCGCGATAAGTCAGCGCCTGCTCCATGAACGGGATGTTCAGGACTTTTTCATAGCCTGGATGAAGGGGGAGATGATGTCGATGGGGATGGGAAAGATCGTCGTCGAGTTCTTCTCGGACGCCACCTCCACCAGCGTTTGGAGGAACCGGAGCTGCAAAGCCATTGGATTGCGCGCAATGATATCCGCGGCCTCAAAGAGCTTCTGGGCAGCCTGGAACTCTCCTTCGGCATGAATGACCTTGGCACGCCGCTCGCGCTCGGCCTCGGCCTGCTTGGCAATGGCGCGGAGCATCTCCTGCGGCAGGTCCACATTCTTAACCTCCACCGCCGAGACCTTGACACCCCAGGGCTCGGTCTGCTGATCAATGATCCGTTGCAGCTCGACGTTGATCTGTTCCCTCTTGGACAGCAACTCGTCCAACTGGCTCTGGCCCAGCACACTCCGCAGAGTCGTCTGGGCGATCTGGGAGGTCGAATAGAGGTAATCCTGCACGGCCAGGATCGCCCGCTGGGGATCGACCACCCGGAAGAAGATCACGGCAGTGACCTTGACCGACACGTTGTCGCGGGTGATCACGTCCTGCGCCGGCACCTCCATCGTGACGGTCTGGAGATTCACCCGGAGCATTTTCTGAATGATCGGAAACACAAAGATTATGCCCGGGCCTTTGACCTTATCGAACTTGCCAAGAAGAAAGATCACCCCGCGTTCGTACTCCATCAGGATTTTAATGCTGTTATAGATGATGACAGCCGCCAGAATGAGTGGGATGAGATACGGCATCTTCGCAACTCCTCTCGTGATTACTTGCGGTGCGGTCGCACGGTCAGCGTAAGGCCGGCGACGGCCTTCACCTCGGCTTCTTCCCCTTCCCGGAGCGGCTCCTCACTGACCGCGTCCCAGATCTCCCCCTGCAGGAACACCTTCCCGCGCGGGGCCAGATCGGTCTTGGCGACGGCGACGCTGCCGACCATGCCCTCGGACCCAGTCACCGGCCGGCGTAACTGTGCCTTTACGGCCATCCAGACCACGATCATGAGCAGGGCGCCGAAGGTCACCACTGTCGGGATGATGACCGACAGAGATACTTTCAGGAAGGGCGCGTCGGTCTTCACCAGCAAGAGGGCTCCCAGGACCATCGAGGCTATTCCCCCCAGAGTGAGGAGACCGTAGCTCGTCACCTTGATCTCGAGAATGAACAGCACAATGCCCAGGAGGATGAGCAGCACGCCCGCGTAGTTGATCGGCAGGGTCTGAAGGGAATAAAAGGCCAGGATGAGGCTGATGGCCCCGACGATCCCGGGCAGGATGGCGCCCGGATTGTACAGCTCAACCGGGCCCCCTTCGTCCGAAGCACGACCTTGCCGGCGCCCGTCACGACCTCCCGGCCATCCACAGCTGCTAACAGAGCGGGTACGTCGTCCGCAATCAGGTCGATCACCTTCAACGACAAGGCTTCCTTCTCCGTCACCGACACGCTCTTGCGCACCGCATCTTCCGCCCACTGGACGTTTCGCCCCCGCTTCTCGGCGATGGACTTGATATAGGCTGCGGCATCGTTCTCCACCTTGGCCTTCATCACAGCGTCCATCTCGCCGCCCCCCATTGCCACGGGATGGGCCGCGCCCACGTTCGTGCCCGGCGCCATGGCCGCAATGTGCGCCGAATAGAGGATGAATACCCCCGCCGAAGCCGCCCTCCCGCCGCTCGGCGCGACATAGACGATCACCGGGATCGGGGAGGCCGTGATGTCTTTGATGATCAGCCGCATGGAAGTATCGAGCCCACCTGGCGTGTCCAGACGAAGGACGACGGCCGCGGCCCCCGCCTCCTGGGCGTCCGTCAGTACCCGATTGAAGTATTCGGCGGTCACCGGATTGATCACGCCCTCATAGGTCCCCACGTACACCACCCCTGGTGCGTTGTCTTCAGACTTACCAAACCCGGCCGAGCCTGACAAGAGAAGGCAGCCGCTGAGAAGGAGAGAAAGCGTGAATCGAAGGAATGGCAAATGAGAGGCCTGTGGTCTGCTTGCCATGATCAACTCAGTCTAGAGGTATCGTAGTCTCCCCCCCCTACCCTGTCAAGGAGAGGCGAAACCGAGCGCTACCGCCTGACGGCGCGCAGCCGGGCAAGCAGATCGTGACCCTTTCGCGTTTCATCCGACGAGAGCGAGCCCCGCCCGAAGCGGACATGGCAATAGAGGTCAGTCAGGGGACGCACAAAGGGGGCAGCGTCCCGCCATTCGCGCGCCACCTGTCTGGCGAATTCCAGCGGGGTTGCCCCAGGGGACTTCTGCAGCCCGCGGGCTTGCAGGATCCGCAGCATCCGGCTATAGAGCTGAATGGCAGCGACCTGCCGGGGCGTGCGGGGATCCAGTTGTTGCCGCCGGAGCCCCGGCCCGCGCAGGATCACGGCGAGGACCATGCCGATCACGAGCGTGCCAGCCGCCAGTCCCATCGCAAGGTCCCACCCGCGCACGCGCGCCAATTCAACCAGCCAGGCCCGCGCAGACGCCAGTCCGCGCGTGACGGCTGACACGAAGTCGGACATGTCCGAGCGCACCTTCTCGCTCCGATCCCGGAGCGACTTTGCCGCCGCCATTTGATCACGGAAACTGTACTGGACCACGTAGCGGTCCCACCGGAGCCGGATCGAGTCCACGATTTTGCCGATGTTCCACCACACCCAGGAAGGCACAACAGCGGGCACAGAGGGCGTCGGGTCAAACGTCACCCAGCCGGAGCGGGGAAAATACACTTCCACCCAGGCGTGCGCATCTTGCTGTCGGATCGTGTAGTAATTGCCGAAGTCGTTCCACGCCCCAGGGAGAAAGCCGGTGACTAGGCGTGCGGGGATCCCCAAGGTCCGGAGCAGCACGACCATCGCCGTCGCATAGTGCTCGCAGTAGCCGGTCTTCCGGGTGAACAGGAAGTCCTCCACGGGATCAGCCGACACGGCCGTTCCGACGTCGAGACTGTACTGGTAACTCCGGCGGAGGTGCTGCTCGATCGCCCGGGCCCTCCCGTACGGAGTGGACGCGGCGCTGGTCACCTCGCGGGCCAACACCGCCACGCGCGGGCTGGTATCTGGCAACTGGAGGTAATGTTCCTGGATGAACGCAGGATAGATGAAGGACGGCGCGGCGCGATCGGCCTCCAGCAGGCGGCCGGGAATCGAGCGCACGCTGTACTGGAAGCGCGCGGAGGGGGGATATGACAGGTAGAGCCCCCGCATCCCGTCCATCTGCACCACCACGAAATTGCCTTTGACCGACTCCACAAACGACACCCCGAACAGCACAGTCGTGTCGAGCGCCTCGATGAGGATCTCCTGACGCAGCACGGCCGACTCGGGAACGGCCAGCGTCTGTTCGGAAGGCACCATGAACCCGCCGTCGGGGGTGCGGCTCAGGATCCGCCGAGCCGCCAACCGGTTGGCCCAGGAGCGGCCGTCATAGGTGTCGTAGGCCGCGCCCCTGAAGTACAGCCCCTCCGGAATCGGCGCCTTCTGATCCGGCAGTTCGACTCGCATGACTACGGTAGGGTCGAGCTTGACCGCGCCGATGACCCCCAGTTCCACCTTTTCGGAAAATCCCGACATGCGGATCAGGTCCACACGGTCCTTCTGAAAGAACC
>VBOK01000024.1 GCA_005877565.1 Nitrospirota bacterium | reverse complement strand
TCGTGGACATCGTGGAAGATGACAATGAATATCTCATCAAGGCCGAGCTTCCCGAGGTCAAGAAAGAGGACGTGAAGGTGACGGTTCAGGACGATGTGCTCACCATCTCGGGAGAGCGGATGTTTGAGAAGGAGGAGAAAGGCCGGAAGTATCACCGCATGGAGCGCGCCTATGGGAGCTTTGCGCGCAGCTTCACCCTTCCGGAAGACGCTGATGGGGAGAAGGTGGCTGCGGAGTTCAAGGACGGCGTGCTCAAGGTGCATCTGCCGAAGTCGGAGCAGGCAAAGCCCAAGAGCATCGAGGTCAAGATCGGCTGAGCAAACAAGCTGACAATTTAGCCGGAGAGGAGGTGAACACGATGATGGATTTTAGTTCCTTTGTTGATGGTGGAATGGCCATTCTTGGGGTGGTGGCCAGCATCCTGCTTGCGGGCGGGACCATCACGTCCCATTCCAGCACCGTGTCCGCCCCCGCGAACGCCTCCCTTGATCATCGGGCGTTCGATCAGGAGCAGTTGAAGGCAGCGTGAGATCTGCCGGGAGCCGCTCTTGCTGCGAGCGGTTCCCGGCCTTGTTATCCTGTCCGTCAATCCAGAACAATCTCGCCCTTGCGCGCGCCCCGTCGGATGCGGTACAAGGAGGCGTCCGATCTGAAAGGGGGACCTTGCCATGGCCAAAGCGTTGAAGTGCTTGAAAGAGGGATGCACCTTCGAGGTGCAGGGCAACTCCGTGGATGACGTCCTGGTCAAGCTCAAGATGCATGCGATGATCGCCCACCAGATGCCGCAGCTGCCACCTGATCTGATCGAGAAGGCCAAAACGGCTGTACGTGACGTGTGAGAGGGGGCTGATGCCCATCCCGCCGAGACCGTGTCCCTATTGTGATAAGCTGATGTGGGTCAAGGACGAGTCCATCGAGTGGGTGGACGAGAACACCATTCGCTTCCGGTGCCCGCATTGCCAGTCGCTCGTGCGTCGCAGGCTGGTGGAACTCGGCGCGAATGCCACCGGTCCCATCAAGCCGGCTTGACGCCTCTCCCGACACCCCCTAAGATGGCGCTATGACTGTCCTGTCCGATGGCGACCGCGTCCACTTGGTGGACCGGAAGGGCCGGCAGTACGCGTTGACGTTGAAGGCTGGCGACACCTTCCAGCTCAGCGGAGAGACGCTCGCCCACGACGATCTGATCGGCAAGCCGGACGGCACCCTCGTCACCCTGTCCCGCGGGCGTCGCATGCTGGCCCTCCACCCCACCCTCTCGGAGTACGTGCTGAAGATGCCCCGCGGCGCTCAGGTCCTCTACCCCAAGGACCTCGGGGTGATCCTCCAGTGGGCCGATATCTATCCCGGCGCACGGGTCTTCGAGGCCGGGGCGGGGTCGGGCGCACTGACCATGGCGCTGCTCCGGGCCGTCGGGGATCGCGGGCACGTCATCAGTTACGAGTCCCGCGAGGATTTTGCCCGGACCGCGATGAAGAACATTGAACGGTATCTCGGTCCCGTCCACAACCTCACGCTCCGGCAACGCAACGCGTATGAAGGCATCGAGGAGACGGATCTGGATCGGGTGGTCCTGGATCTCCCCGAGCCCTGGCAGGTGGTTCCCCACGCCGCGACGGCCTTGCGGTCGGGCGGGGTCTACTTGAGCTACGTCCCGACAATCCCCCAGGTGATGCAGACCGTGGAGGCGCTGCACCGGGCGCAGGTCTTCGCGATGATCCAGACGTTCGAGACCCTGCTGCGGACCTGGAACATCGAGGGGCGCAGCGTGCGGCCGGACCTGCGCATGGTGGCGCACAGCGGCTTCCTCACGGTGGCCCGCAAGGTGCAGCCCGGCCTGGCCCCTTCCGTCGGACCGGCGGAGGCGGAGCTGGAGGCCGGTGAGCACCTGCCCGTTTCCCCTGCCTCTCCGTCATCCGCTCGATAATCTTCCTTGCTCGTTCGCAGCCGCCCGTGTATGTAGAAGGCGCCATCTCTTTCAGGAGCGCCCCTTATGCCTGAACTGGCTTTCCTCCGCGACCTGGTCGTGCTCTTCGGCGCTTCGATCGTGGTCGTGTACGGATTCAACAGACTCCGGCTCCCCGCCGTCGTCGGCTTCCTCGTCGCGGGCGCGCTGCTGGGCCCGTACGGCCTGGACGTTGTGGATGACGTGGCCCGCGTGGAAGTTTTCGCCGAGGTGGGCGTCGTGATGTTGCTGTTCACCATCGGGGTCGAGTTTTCCCTAGGCCAGCTCCGGTCGCTCCGCACGGTCGCCGGCGCTGGGCTCCTCCAGATCGGCTCCGCGATCGTTCTGTCTGCGCTGGCGTCCATCGCCTTTGGCCTGCCGCTCAACCAGGGCGTGTTCTGGGGCTTCCTGGCGGCAATGAGCAGCACGGCGGTCGTGCTCAAAATGGTGACGGAGCGGGGTGAGACCAACTCCCCCCATGGCCATCTGATCATCGGAATCTTGATCGTGCAGGACCTGGCGGTGGTGCCGATGATGGTCGTGACGCCGGTGTTGGGGGGACTCGGGGAGGCAGGACTTCTGGCGGTCGTGTGGTCGGTCGCCAAGGCAGCCCTGGCGGTCCTGCTGATTCTCGTGGCGGCGTGGTACCTGGTCCCTCGCCTGTTGGTGGAAGTCGTCCGCAGCCGGAGTCGTGAGCTGTTCGTGATCACCATCATCTTGGTGTGCCTGGGCATCGCCTGGCTCAGCTCACTGGCTGGCCTGTCTCTCGCGCTCGGCGCGTTCATTGCGGGACTGATCGTCTCCGAATCGGAATACAGCCACCAAGCGATGGCGGAGATTCTGCCCTTCCGGGACAGCTTTAACAGCCTGTTCTTCATCTCGATCGGGATGCTGCTCGATTTGCGGATCCTGCTGGCCCATCCCGTTCTGGTGATGGGCCTGGTCGTCGCGCTCGTGGGCGGGAAGATGGTGACGACCGCGGGAGCGGCGGTGGTCACTGGCTACTCCTGGCGGGCGGCGGTGCTCACCGGCATCGCCCTCGCTCAGATCGGAGAGTTTTCCTTCATCCTCGCCAAGGTCGGCAAGAGCGTCGGGCTCCTGCCCGGCGAGTCGTTCCAGGTATTTCTGACCGTGTCGGTCCTGACACTGCTCCTTACGCCGTTCCTGCTGCAAGCCTCCCCGCGGCTGGCGAGGCGCGCGGAAGCCCTCCAACGTCTTCGACACTGGTTACCGGAACGCCAGACTGACGCCCACGGAATCCCGTCCCGCCACCTTCGGGACCACACCATCGTCGCGGGCTACGGAGTAAACGGACGAAACCTGGCTCAGGTCCTGCGGGAGACTGAAATTCCGTTCGTGGTGGTCGATGTGGACGGGGAGACCGTCCGCAGAGAACAAAAAAAGGGGATCCCGATCGTGTTCGGGGATATCACGCATCCACAGGTGCTTCGCCGGCTTGGCATCCAGGACGCGCGCGCCTTGGTGCTGGCGATCTCCGACCCGATTGCTACCCGTCGGGCGGTCACGGTGGCGCGCCAACTCAGCCCGGCCATCCACATCATTGCGCGAACCCGCTATCTGCGCGAGATCGAAGATTTGCGCGTGACGGGCGCCGACCAGGTCGTGCCGGAGGAGTTTGAAACCTCGATTGAAATCTTCAGCCTGGTGTTGCAGCACTACCGCATGCCCGTGCGGGTGATCGCCGAAAAGGCGGAACGCATTCGGCGTGAGGGCTATGCGCTCTTTCGAAAAGGACAGCCCGGCCTGAAGGAAATCGTCGCGAAGGAGGCCGACGACCTCTACGTTGACGATTAGAAGTCCCGTCCGGTGATCTTTTCGTAGGCTTCGCGGAGGGTCCCGACTTCCCAAACGGTCAACTGGAGGCTTTCCGCCAGTGGACGCACGTCCCAGTCTTTGGTCCGGAGCTGTCCTTTGGGGATCAGAACAACCGAGAGGCCGCTTCTGGCTGCCCCCTGGAGTTTTTCCGGGATGCCCCCGACCGCTGAGATGCGTCCATCGGGCTCGACCTTGCCGGTCATGGCGACGTTCGGGGGAAACGTGTCGCCACGCAGGGCGGCGACGATCCCGACCGCCAACACGGCGCTGGCGCTGGGTCCGTCGGTTAGGTACGCGTTGCTGACGTTCTTGACGGTCACGAGCCAGCTCCGGGGATCCTCGCCGATCGCGCGTGCAGCGGCGTCGACTGCCATTCGCGCGGCGTCTTTCCAATCGGGACTCAATGCCGAGCCTTTGAATGGTCCGAGGGCGCGTGAGCCTTCATTAAACTGCACCTGGGGTCCGGAGAGGTCGGACAGCCGGTCAATTTGCACGACAAGGTAGTGGGTCGCTCCCACCAGCTTGCCGCCCTGGTTAATCACTCCCAGCGCCGGGATGGAAATAAACACCCGCTGCTCAACAGCCCCAACTGCTCCTTTGCAGACGACTAGGAGGAACAAGACTGTCAGGAGCTGGGGTGTAAAGGGGCGATACGAATGCATGGAGGTAAAACTGTTGCTACTCTATCACACGTTCGCAACGAGGGAAAGAAGCTACGAGCTGGGGATGGGGGCGATCGCCGAGCATGCCAATTTTTCAATACAATCAATAGATTAATGAAGGTCAACAAGGGTTGCCAAGTACGCGCCGGCGCGCCTTGACAAGCCCGAGAAGCGCATATTATAGTACCGTTACGCGATGCTAGAGGGGAATCGGGGAGGATGTGGAGGTTCTATAACTCCTGCCTCCCCGAGGCATTTCATGGGATGATGCTATGTCGACCACTGCAAAGCTTGATCCGCAAGTCGCCTTAGCGGAATTGCAAGAGCGCAAGCCCGATCGGGTCACGATCGTCGTCTTGAGCGGCAATATGGATCGGGTCATGTCTGCGTTTATTATCGCGACCGGGGCGGCGTCGATGGGAATGCAGGTCACGATGTTTTTCACCTTCTGGGGGCTGAATGCCATCCGGAAGCCCGGGGTGTCCAGCAAGGCCACGGATTGGCTCCGTCGTGCGTTCGGATTCCTCAATAGAGGAGGCGCGGACACGTTGCCTTTGTCCCGTTTCCACTTCTGGGGTTTGGGGACCCGTATAATGAAACTGGTGATGCGCCGCAACCGCATGCCGGGCGTCCCTGAACTGATGGACATGGCCAAAGACCTTGGCGTGCGGTTCATCGCGTGCACGACGACGCTGGGGCTCATGGGCATCACCAAGGACACCCTGATTGACGGGATCGATCAGTTTGCTGGAGTCTCGACCTATCTTGCCGAAGCGAAAGACGCACAAGTCAACCTCTTCATCTAGATCTCGTGACGCGTCCCTGCGAACGTAATCTTATGGCGATTCAGTGGGATGTCCACCTCGATACCCTCGGGCTCTTTTGCCCGATGCCGATCATCAAGACCTCCAAGAAGATCAAGGAGCTAGCGGTCGGCCAAGTCCTGCAAGTGGTCTCAGATGATGAAGGGATCAAGAAAGACATGCCGGCCTGGTGCGAAACCACGGGGCATGAGTACCTGGGTCTGGAAGAAGAGGTCAACGGGAATACCACCCATTACAAGACGTATGTGAGGAAAACCAAATAGCCTTCCGGGTGTTTCCTTCTGGCCTAAACATTTTTCCTTTCCCAATCACTCGCTTACAGAACTGACGTCAGCTTCGACCGCGCCGGATTCTAGCGGGTTTCCCCTCTCAATCCACAATCATTTCGCAACGCTAACCACAGACATTTCCACAACATGTAGACATGAAAATTTTACCATCTCCCAGATATTGTATTTTTTGCTTGACTGGTGTCCAATCGCGTGGTAATAGACAGCCCGTCGCTGAAAGCGCCGTGGCAGCAAGATCGTGTGGGATGGTTTCCGTTCACACAAGTTCTAGGCGGCTACAGTCGGGAGCTATGATCACCAGGATTGAGCAGCCGAAGGGATGGCACTCCAGCAACCTGTACGATGTCCCTCCTGTCAACGGGGTCTACGTCTTACGCGATCAAAACCAGAATATCCTGTTCATCGGTAGTGTAGGGTCCCGCCATCTGCGCGACCGACTGATCGGACATCTGCAGGTCAACGATGTGCCGGGCGTTCGGTATTTTGAGTGGTACCAGACCGATGGCTCCCGCAGCGCACGGGAGAAGGCGCGGCAGTGGATCGCACGCTATCGGCCACCGTTTGTCCATCGTCGGCGGCGGGTTGCAGAGGCAGCGCCGATACTGGGCTAGTTCGTCTGGACAGGCCAGGCAGGGACGCCCGTCCGTTTTTGTTGTGGGGGCCACGGTCCCTGTTCAATTTGTTGTTATGCTTGAGGAGGAACACTCATGAAAGCTGCTGGACACGCGAGCACGCCTAAGGACGAGTCTGGAGTGAAGGGAGAAGTGCCCCTCCGCATCTCGCCCAACGCGTTGCGTGTTCTGAAGAAGCGGTATCTGGCGAAGGACGAAAACGGCAAGGTGATCGAAACGCCTGAGGGGATGTTTCGCCGTGTCGCGCACAACCTGGCACAGGCGGATGCCCTCTACAGTGCAACGCCGGAGGAAGTGCGGGCGACCGAGGAGGAGTTTTACGCCGTGACGGCCCGCCTGGACTTTCTGCCGAATTCTCCGACCCTCATGAACGCCGGCCGGCCGCTGCAGCAACTGGCCGCCTGTTTCGTCCTGCCGGTCGAGGACTCGATCACGGGAATCTACGATACGCTGAAACACCAGGCGCTCATCCACCAGACCGGCGGGGGCACGGGGTTTTCGTTCTCCCGGTTGCGGCCCCAAGACGACGTGGTGCGGAGTACCGGAGGCGTGGCGTCCGGACCGGTGTCGTTCATGAAGGTGTACAACCAGTCCACCGAGCACATCAAGCAAGGCGGCACCCGGCGGGGCGCCAACATGGGCATCCTGCGAGTGGACCATCCCGACATTCTGGAGTTCATCACCTGCAAGACCGACACCAAGGAGATCACCAACTTCAACATCAGCGTCGCGGTCACGGATACGTTCATGAAAGCGGCGCTGAACGGCGAGATGTACGACCTGGTGAACCCGCGATCCGGAAAAGTCGTCCGGCAGCTCAATGCGCGCGAGGTGCTGCACAAAATTGCGGAGTGCGCTTGGCGGAACGGCGAGCCGGGGCTCTTCTTCATCGATCAGGCCAACCGGACGAATCCCACGCCGCGCTACGCGATGATCGAGGCCACCAACCCGTGCGGCGAGCAGCCGCTGCTGCCCTACGAGTCGTGCAACCTCGGGAGCATCAATCTGGAAAACCATCTCACCCGCACCGAGGACGGCCGGTACGAGATCGACTGGGCATACCTGGAGCGGTCCATCCGGACCTCCGTGCATTTCCTGGACAATGTCATCGACATGAACAGGTACCCGATCCCCGAGATCGAGAAATGCACCAAGGACAACCGGAAGATCGGCCTGGGCGTGATGGGGTTCGCCCGCATGCTCTTCAAGCTGGGCGTCCAGTACGACTCGGAAGCCGGCCTCCAGATGGGCGAGCAGGTCATGAAGTTCATCTCCGAGATCGGCTACGACGAATCCCGGCGTGTGGCCGAGCAGCGCGGCGTGTACCCCTCCTGGAAGGGCTCCCTCCACGAGGCGCGCGGCCAGCGGGTACGGAACTCCTACGTGACCACCGTGGCCCCAACCGGCACGATCAGCATGATTGCGGATACGTCGGGCGGCTGCGAGCCGGAATTTAGTCTCATCTGGTTCAAGAACGTCATGGACGGCGAGCACCTGCCGTACGTCCTCGACCTCTTCATCGAGACGGCCAAACGGGAAGGGTTCTGGCAGGACGGTCTGCTGGACAAGATCCTGACCAATCATGGCTCGGCCCGTGGCATCCCGGAGATCCCCGAGCGGTGGCAGAAGGTCTTCGCCACGGCCCACGACATCGCGCCGGAGTGGCACGTCCGCATGCAGGCGGCCTTCCAGAAGTACACGGACAGCGGTGTCTCCAAGACCATCAACATGCCAGACACTGCCACGGTGGACGACGTGATGGCCGCCTACCTGATGGCGTACGAGCTTGGCTGCAAGGGCATCACGGTGTACCGCGACGGGAGCCGCGAGGAGCAGGTCATGAACATCGGGCTGTCCACGAAGGAGAAGGCAACGCCTGCGGCGAGCGCAACGCCGTCGGTGCCCGCCCACGTCACCGCCGACCAGGTGATGGAGCAACTGGCAGCGGCGCATGCGGCTGGGACGCAGGCGGCCAAGCTGGAGCGGCCGACCCGGGTGAGCGGGGAGACGATCGCGATCAACACCAGCTACGGCAAGATGTACCTGACCATCAATTCCTTGAACGGACAGCCGTTCGAGACGTTCGCGACCGTCGCCAAGGCCGGCGGCATGATCCAGGCCGACCTGGAATGCGTGTGCCGGCTCATCAGTCTCGCGCTCCGTTACCGGATCCCGATGCACGAGATCACGAGGCAGCTGATCGGCATCCAGGACGGCAACCCTTACGGCGTCGGGGCGAATCGTGTCCTCTCGCTCTGGGACGCTATCGCCAAGGCGCTGGCGAGCTATCACCCGCCGGAGCAGCGGCAAGATTCCGCCACGGGGGTGCTGGCGGCTCGCCCGGAAGGCTTGCCGTGCCCTGACTGCAAGAGTCCGCTGGTGCACACGGAAAATTGCGAGAAGTGTTACGGCTGCGGCTATTCGCGGTGCTGGTAGCTGCTAGGGGATCTTCATGTGAAAGGAGGGTGGCATGTCAGGACCCTATAACCTGAAGTACATCCACCTCTTCGTGACAGAGGTTTCGCCGGGCACGTATATCCTGTCACGGAACGGGCGGATGGCTGATCGTGTCGGCCGGGCCGATCGCAACCTTGCCGACGGCCTTCATCGGGAGGCCGCCGAGGGGAAGTACCGGTATTTCTGGTTCGAGTACACGCCGAGTGCAGCCGAGGCGCATGGCCTGGAGTGTACTTGGTTCCACCGGTACCACCCGACGGACAACCCGGAGCACCCGAATGCCCCGCTGGGTGCCGAGGGCGCCTGCCCAGTGAAGGGCTGCCAGGTCTCGGCGGTGGCGCACGCCCGCGGGTAATATTCCCAGTTCGGCTCTCGATACGAGGGCAAGCGAAGCCCTTGCTCTTCCTCGTGCCTCTGTGCTAGATTGCGTTTCGCTTCAGCAAGGAGGGAGGGCGCGGGTTCGCTGTATGGAAATCAAGGTTTTTAACAACAACGTCGAGAAGGCCCT
The DNA here is from genome assembly GCA_005877565.1 of Nitrospirota bacterium. GTDB lineage: Bacteria > Nitrospirota > Nitrospiria > Nitrospirales > NS-4 > NS-12. Next base: position 2,316 of record VBOK01000024.1, on the reverse strand, counting down.
GAAGATCGCCAAGAAAAAGCTGGCGGGCGAAGGGCTGTTCCGGGAGCTCAAGCGCCGTCGGTTCTACGAAAAGCCGAGCCTCAAGCGAAAGAACAAGGAACGTGAAGCCCAGCGCCGGCGCCAGAAGTGGCTGGCCAAGCACAAATCCGAGTAAACGTCCCTCCCGAACCTGAACGCTCTCCCCCGCGTCTCGTCGCTCATCTGTTGTGAAGGACCACAATATCGACGCCTGCATCCGGATCCTCAAGCGCGAGGTCCGTCGCTGGCAGGAACCGATCGTGGGCGTCGTCGCCAAAGCGTCGCGCCGCGATCCCTTTCAGATCTTGATCTCCACCGTCCTGAGCCTCCGGACCAAGGATCAGACCACGGCTGAGGCATCGGCCCGACTGTTCCGGCTCGCCACCACTCCGGAAGCCATGCTGAAGGTTCCGCGCCGGACGATCGAGCGCGCTATCTATCCCGTCGGGTTCTATCGGACCAAAGCACGGCACATCCACGCCATCTGCCGGGATCTTTTGACGCGCTACGGGGGACGTGTCCCCGATACCATTGAAGAACTGCTCACGCTGAAGGGGGTGGGCCGCAAGACCGCCAATCTGGTGGTGACCCTCGGGTTTCGGAAGCCGGGGATCTGCGTGGACATCCATGTGCACCGTATCAGCAATCGCTGGGGCTACATCCGGACGAAGACCCCCGAGCAGAGCGAGCAGGCGCTGCGGCGCAAGCTCCCCCGACGCTATTGGATGATCTACAACGATCTGCTGGTGCCCTTTGGTCAGAACGTCTGTACGCCGGTCTCGCCGCGGTGCAGCCAGTGCAGGCTGGCGCGCTACTGCGAGCGAGTCGGCGTGGTGAAGTCGCGGTGAGAAGACGTTAATCGTGAAACGTTATACGTTATTCGTAAAGAAATGAAGACGGAGGTTTTCAGAGTGCCCGTTTAACGATTAACGAATAACGTTTAACGTTGTCAGATGAAAAGCGTGGTTTCAGCGTCGGCGGCCAGGTTCAGGATGAGCGGAAGCCCCAGGACGTCGTCCACTTTGGAGGCCAGGTCTTCGTACTTCACGCTCATGTATTCCAGGCCGGCGCTGCAGGCGATGACCTTGAAGCTGCCTACCTGCTTGGCTTCCGCGAACATCTCGGTGATCTTCGGCACCTTCTTCTCGATCATCGCGCGGGCCACTTCCTCGGCGTGGTCCTCGTAGGCCGGTGAAAAATCGATCTTGTCCAGCTCGCCCATCGCCAGCTTCTTGATCGCCCAGAACATGAGGAACACGTAGACGTCCTTGCCCATCGCCGCGGCCGTCATGCCGATGGTGGCCGCCTGGTAGAGCTTGTCGTAGGTGCCGCCGTGCGCGAAGATGACGAACTTGGGTTTCTTCACCGGAGGGCTCGGGTCGGTCAGGGCTGGAGGGTGGATTTCACGCCGCTGACCCAGTCGTTGATGATGCGGTCAACCTCGACGTTCGACATGGGACGCTCGACGATCTCCGGCTGGTTTTTGGTCTCCTTGCCGTTGTGGGATTCGGTCCGGATGATCATGGTCCGGTCCTGGTCGACATCGATGTGAATGAACCACTCCCCGTCGCCGTACGTGATCGTGGCTTCCTTGCCGGTCGAGTGTTTCTTGATCTCGACTTGCGGCGAGGCGGCCCCTGGTCCTGCCGCCAGGCCTTCGCTCGCGCCAGTCACGGCCCATGCCACCGCTGCCGTCATCGCCAGAGTGAGGAAGGTGCCTGCGTGAGAGTGCGTCCCTGGAGTGGGTGTCAACATAGCTGGTCTTCGCTTGGCGGGTATTATACATGGCGCCGCGTGGCCCAGCAAACCGGCTTTCCGCTGACTTGTCCCGCTGAGAGCGCGGTGCTACGATGGGCCTGATGACGGAGCGTCCGGTCCTCTACCTCATTGATGGCAGCGGCTACCTCTACCGCGCCTTCTTTGCGCTTCCCGATCTCTCCACCTCGACGGGAGTTCCGACGAACGCCGTCTATGGGTTCACCACGATGCTGCAGAAGATCATCCGAGAGCGCCACCCCGAGTACCTCGCCGTGGCGTTCGACGAGAAGGGGCCCACCCTCCGGCACGAGGAGTTCAAGGAGTACAAGGCGCACCGGCCACCGATGCCGGACGCGCTGTCGAGGCAGATCCCGTACATCCATCGGGTAGTGGAAGCATTCGCGATCCCGGTCGTCAAGCTGGTCGGTTACGAGGCCGACGACCTCATCGGCACCCTGGCGGCTCAGGCTGCGGCGCAGGGATTGGAGGTGGTCATCGTGACCGGCGACAAGGACATGTTCCAACTGCTGTCGCCGGTGG
>VBOK01000165.1 GCA_005877565.1 Nitrospirota bacterium | reverse complement strand
CGGTCTTTCGGGTGCGCCCGATTGTCTCCGCTGAGCGGACGCTCGTGGTGACGGGCGCGAGCCACGCGGACGGCATCCGCATTCAACTGGACGGGGCCGACGGGGTTCCCAAGGAGAATCTCCTCATCGAGCCGGTGGCCCGCAACACCGCGGCCGCGATCGGCTGGGCGGCCGAAGCCGTCCGCCGAAAGGACCCGGACGGCGTTATGCTGGTGATGCCGGCCGACCACGTCATTCCCGATGAGCAGAAGTTTCTCCGGGCGGTCGCCTTGGGGGTCCAGGTGGCCCAGGCCGAGAAACTCGTGACCTTCGGGATCAAGCCCACACGGCCGGAGACCGGCTATGGCTACATCAAAGCCGCGGGACACCGTCCGTTGCATGCGCAGGGTGGGCTCAAGGCGCTGGCGGTGGCCCGGTTCGTGGAGAAGCCGGACCTGCCCACCGCGAAGCGCTACCTGCGTGCCGGCGGGTTCTACTGGAACAGCGGCATCTTCGTGTGGCGGGCCGACATGATCCTCGAGGAAATGGCCACCGCGCTGCCCAAGCTGGCGCGCGGACTGAGGCAACTGGGCCAGGCGCTGGGCACGTCCAACGAAACTCAGGCGCTGGATCAGTTTTACAAAACGGCCGAGTCCATCTCCATTGATCATGGGGTGCTGCAGCGGAGCCGCCGAGCGGCCGTGATTCCGGTGCCGTTCCGGTGGAGCGACGTCGGCAACTGGAGCAGCCTCAACGAAGTCGCCGACGCTGACCGCAACGGCAATGTCCGCATAGGGCGGATCGTGGACCTCGGGAGCCGCGACTCCGTCCTCTACGGCGAGCAGCGGCTGGTGGCCACCATCGGACTGAAGGATATGGTGGTCGTGGACACGGCCGACGCCACGCTGGTCTGTCCCAAGGATCGGGCCCAGGACGTCAAGAAAGTGGTGGAACTGCTCCGCAAGCAGAAGGCCCCGGAGCACCTGATCCACAAGACGGTCCATCGGCCCTGGGGTAGCTACACGGTGCTGGAGGAAGGACCGGAGTACAAAGTGAAGCGCGTCACGGTGAAGCCGGGCGGGCGCCTGTCGCTCCAGTACCATCACCGGCGCAGCGAGCACTGGGTCGTCACGGCCGGCACCGCACGGGTCACCTGCGGCGAGCGCGTCTTCGATCTCCACGTCAACGAGAGCACGGGCGTCCCCAAGGGAACGCCGCACCGTCTGGAGAATCCCGGCCCGGTGCCGCTGGACATCATCGAGGTGCAGTGCGGCGACTATTTGGGCGAAGACGACATCGTGCGCCTGGCGGATGACTATGGCAGAACAGAAAATCGTTAATCGTATGTCAATCTTCAGGGAATACGACATCCGCGGCATTGTGGGAAAGGATCTGACGGTCGAGCTGGCCGAGAAGATCGGGCGCGCCTACGGCTCCCGCGCTGTGCGCGCGGGCGCCAAAGCCATCGCTGTGGGCCGCGATGGGCGGACCAGCGCGCCCGTGATGCGGGAGGCGCTGCTGAAGGGCCTGTTGGGGTGCGGGCTCGATGTGGTGGATATCGGCGTTTGCCCGACGCCCTTGCTCTATTTCGCCCTCTTCACGCTGCCGGTGGGCGGCGGGGTGATGATCACCGCCAGTCACAATCCGCCCGAGTACAACGGCTTCAAGCTCTGTCTCGGCAAGGATTCCCTGCATGGGGCGGCGATCCGGTCTTTGCAGGCCGACATCGAGCGCGGGCGGTTCGAATCCGGGCAGGGGCGGATGTCGGCGCACGCCATCATCCCGGACTACCTGGCTTTCATCAAAAAGTCATTCGCGCACGTGCGGGCCGACCGGCTGCACGTCGTCGTGGATTGCGGTAACGGCATGGGCGGGCTGGTAGGCCCTGAGGCCCTGCGGCTGCTCGGCTGCCGCGTGACCGGGCTGTATGAGGAAGTAGACGGTCGGTTCCCGAATCATCAGCCTGATCCCACGGTGGTGACCAACCTGCAAGATGTCATCCGCACGGTGGGCGAGACCGGCGCGGATGTCGGGATCGCGTACGACGGGGACGCCGATCGGATCGGCGCGGTGGACGAGAAAGGGCAGATACTCTGGGGCGACAAGCTCATGGTGCTGTTCTCCCGGGACATCCTGAAGGAGAAGCCGGGCGCCACGATCATCTCCGAAGTCAAGGCGTCGCAGGTCTTCTATGATGACGTCGCCAAGCACGGCGGCCGGCCCATCATGTGGAGGACCGGACACTCCGTGATCAAGGCCAAGCTGAAGGAAGAGAAAGCCGCGCTGGCGGGCGAGCTGTCCGGCCATATCTTTTTCGCCGACCGGTACTTCGGGTACGACGATGCCATCTACGCGTCGTGCCGCTTGATCGAGATCCTGGCCAAGGCCGGCCGGCCGCTCTCCACGCTGCTCACCGATCTGCCCCACACGGTGTCCACGCCGGAGATCCGCGTGGACTGTCCTGATGACGTCAAGTTCCAGGTGGTGGAGGAGGCCAAGAAGCAGTTGGCCCGCGAGCACAAGATCATTGACATCGACGGGGTGCGAGTCCTCTTCCCCGACGGCTGGGGACTGATTCGCGCCTCGAACACCCAGCCGGCGCTGGTCCTGCGCTTTGAAGCCACGTCCGAAGCGGCCTTAAAGCGGATCCGGGAGATCGTCGAGTCCCAAGTCAAGCAATACATCGCCGGCGGACCGGCGAAACATTAACGCGATGGCGATTGTCATTCTGAGCGCAGCGAAGAATCTCTCCGAGTCAGATTGTGGAGATCCTTCACTCCGTTCAGGATGACAGGAAAGGGCGTCTTGTAATGGAACGACTCCTTAAGAAAATCACAGACCGGACCGCGCACGTGGCCGTCATCGGGTTGGGCTATGTGGGCCTGCCGCTGGCTGTGGGGTTTGCCAAGGCGGGCTATCACGTGACCGGCATTGACGTGGACGCGGGACGGGTGGGACGGCTCAAGAAGGGCGACAGCTACATCCAGGATGTGCCGTCCTCCGACCTCCGACCGCTCGTCGAAGCCGGTCGGTTCAATGCCACCACGGAGTTTGCCCCCCTAGCGGAGGCCGACGCGTGCTGCATCTGCGTGCCGACGCCCTTGAACAAGACCAAGGACCCCGACGTGTCCTTCATCCTGCAAGCCGCGCGCGCGGTCAAGACAGGGTTGCGCGAAGGCCAGTTGATTGTGCTGGAGAGTACGACATATCCGGGCACCACGCGGGAGCTTCTCCTGCCGATGCTGGAGGAAAGCGGCCTGAAGGTCGGCGTGGACTTCTGCCTGGCGTTCTCGCCGGAGCGCATCGACCCTGGCAATGCCACCTACCGCCTCAAGAACACGCCGCGCGTGGTGGGAGGCATCACGCCCACGTGCCGGCAAGCGGCTGCCGCGCTCTATAGCCAGGTGGTGGACAAGGTGGTGCCTGTGTCGTCCACGGAAGCGGCGGAGATGACGAAGCTCCTGGAGAACACCTTCCGGATCGTCAACATCGGCCTGGTGAATGAAATCGCCATCATGTGCGACCGGCTCGGGATCAATGTCTGGGAAGTCGTCGAGGCGGCTGCCACCAAGCCGTACGGGTTCATCCCGTTCTACCCGGGTCCGGGGCTGGGCGGACACTGCATCCCGGTGGATCCCCACTACCTGTCCTGGAAGCTGAAGACGCTGAACTATCGGGCCCGGTTCATCGAGCTGGCCGGGGAGATCAATGCCGAGATGCCCCCTTACGTGGCGGGGAAGGTCACGGAGGCCCTGAACCGGATCCAGAAGAGCGTCAACGGCTCTTCAATCCTGGTGCTCGGGGTCGCCTACAAGCGCGACATCGACGATGTCCGCGAGTCGCCGGCCTTGGACATCATCAAGCTGCTCTGCGACAAAGGCGCCCACGTGAGCTGGCACGACCCGCATGTGACGGCGCTCAAGGGCTTTGAACAACTCACCCGCGTGCCGGCTGTGAACGCCGAAACCCTCGCGCACGCAGACTGCGTCGTGATCGCCACCGACCATACGTCCTACGACTGGGATGCCGTCGTCAAGCATGCGCGTCTGGTGGTGGACAGCCGCAACGCCACGCGCCAGGTCACGGCGGATCGCCACAAGATCGTGCGACTCTGAAAACGGGGACATGTCGAAAAGCAGCCTGTCCCCGTTTCTGACGGTCCTTCTTATCTTCCTTGCGCCACAACTCGCCGTTCCTGCGGACGGTCCTGCGTCGGCCCACTTCAAGGTCGGCGAGCGGCTGACCTATTCGCTGCGCTGGGGAGTCATCGCCGCCGGTACCGCCGTGCTGGAGGTCGCGGAACGCCAGATGCTGGCCGGCCGGCCTGTGGTGAAGCTCGTCCACACCGCGCGGTCGAACGAGTTCATCTCGACCTTCTATCCGGTGAACAACCGCGTCGAGTCGTTGCTGGACGAAGAATCGGGCTATCCCCACCATCTCCTCTTCGAGCGGCGGGAGGGCCGGCGCAAGAACGACATCGAAGTGGTCTTTGACCAGGCCGCGCACCGGGCGATGGTGACGAAAGACGGGAGTACCGAGACCATGGAGGTGCCGCCCAGGGTCCAGGACACCCTCTCCGTGCTCTATTTCTGTCGGACGCTCCCGTCGCTGGCTGTCGGATCGTCCACGATCATCTATGTCAACCACGACAAGAAGAACTACCGGCTTGAGCTGAAGATCGAGGGGGCGGAACGGATCAAAGGCCCACTCGGCGAGTTCGATACCATCCGCATCCTCGCGATCATGCCGTTCAAAGGCCTCTTCCTGAACGAGGGCAATATCCGGGTGTGGGTCACCAACGATGCGGCGCGGATTCCCGTGCTCATGAAATCCAAGGTGCTCATCGGGTCCGTCTCCGCCATGCTAACCAGGGTGGAAGGCGTCACCCTGACCGCCAGCCCCTGATTCGCCGCCTTTTCACGGTTTTCGCTTATTGCCTGGCTCTCTCGAACCCGATATAATCCGAGCCTCACGAGGCCCTCATCCATGGGACGCACCGGCATCACACTCACGCGGTTCATCATCGAGACCCAGGCCGGGTATCCGGCCGCCACCGGCGAGTTCTCCGCCCTGCTGGCCCAGATCGGCCTGGCAGGGAAGCTCATCGCCCATGACCTGCGTCGGGCGGGCCTGATCAATATCCTGGGGACCACGGGCGGGACCAACGTTCAGGGCGAAGCCGTCAAGAAGCTGGACGAGATCGCCAACGAGACCTTCATCAAGGTCTTCCAGTACAGCGGGCTGGTGTGCGCGCTGGCGTCGGAGGAGATGGAGAAGCCGGTCCAGTTTCCCGAGAACTGGCCCCACGGCAAGTACATGCTGCTGTTCGATCCCCTCGATGGGTCGTCCAACACCGATGTCAACATGCCGCTGGGCGCGATCTTTTCCATCCTGCGCTACGAAGGGAAAGGCGGGCTGCCGTCCGCACAGGAGCTCGTCCGCAAGGGGACGGAGCAGATAGCGGCCGGCTATCTGATGTATGGGTCCAGCACGATGCTGGTCTTCACGTCAGGCCAGGGCGTCCATGGGTTCACGTTGGACCCCGGGATCGGGGAATACCTGCTCTCCCACGAGAACATCCGGATGCCGGCCAGAGGAAAGGTCTATGCCGTCAACGAGGGCAATTATCACAAATGGCCGGCCGGCACGCGCCGGTACGTTGATTATCTCAAGGAATCCGACAAAGCGACGGGGCGCCCGTACTCGTCGCGATACTCAGGGTGCCTGGCTGCTGACGTGCACCGCATGCTCCTCGGCGGGGGCATCTACCTGTATCCCGGCGAGACGGACAAGCCGGAAGGGAAATTGCGCCTGCTGTATGAGGCGAACCCGCTGGCGATGGTCGTAGAGCAGGCGGGCGGGGGGGCCAGCACCGGGACCATGCGCATCCTCGAGGTCGAGCCGAAGGCCCTACACCAGCGTGTGCCGCTGCTGATCGGCAGTGCGGAAGATGTCAGCCTGGCTGAGGCATTCATTCGTGGAGAGCGTTAATCGTTAAACGTGAAATGGGCTGTAGGGGCACGGCGCGCCGTGCCCCTACTCTTCACACGTTTAACGTATAACGTTTAACGGGTAACGACGGAGGTCATAATGACGAACCGCGTCCGAGAAATCCTGAGTTGGTACGGTGCGGATAACGCCGGCGTGAAGACGAACCTGGCGCGCATTCTGAACCACGGTGCGCTGAAGGGGACCGGCAAATGTCTGATTCTGCCGGTGGACCAGGGCTTCGAGCACGGCCCGGCCCGGAGCTTCGCGGTCAATCCGCCGGGCTACGATCCCCGGTACCACTTCGAGCTGGCGATCGAGGCCGGCTGCAACGCCCATGCCGCGCCGCTCGGGTTCCTGGAAACGGGTGCGGCGGAGTTCGCGGGCGAGATTCCGCTGATCCTGAAGCTGAACAACCATGATGTCCTCCATGAGGACAAGGACCCTGCCCCGGCGGTCACGGGCAGCGTGCGCGACGCGCTGCGGCTCGGCTGCGTGGCCGTGGGGTTCACCATCTATCCCGGATCGGCGCACTGCAAGGGTATGTACGAGCAGGCCCGCGAGATCGGGGAAGAAGCCAAACGGCATGGCTTGGCGTTCGTGATCTGGTCCTATCCCCGCGGCGGCCAGATCAGCAAGGAAGGCGAGACGGCGCTTGACGTCGTCGCCTATGCAGCGCAGATCGCGGCCCAGTTGGGCGCCCACATCATCAAGGTGAAGCTGCCGACCGATCATCTGGAGCAGGCGGCGGCGAAGAAGGTGTACGAATCCCAGCAGGTCCCGATCAAAACGCTGGCAGATCGGGTCCGGCACGTCGTGCAGTCCGCCTTCGACGGGCGCCGCATCGTGATCTTCTCCGGCGGGGCCACCAAGGAAGACGACAACGCCCTCCTCGAAGAAGTCCGGGCGATCCGCGACGGAGGCGGGTTCGGGTCCATCATTGGGCGCAATTCCTTTCAGCGCAAGAAAGCCGACGCGCTCAAGCTGCTCCGGACGATCACTGGAATCTATGCCGGTACTATCACATAAAACAACACTGGCGCTCGGCCTGCTCCTGATCGGGATGGGCGTCATCCTGGGGCTGGTCGTCGCCTCCGACCTGGGGTGGCTGCCGATCGGGCACGCGGTGCCGGAGGCCCCGAGCGCGCCGAGGCCGGTCGCTGTGCCTCCGCCGCCGGCGGGCGGCGCTGACCACAACTTCGTCGAGGTGGCCAAGGCGGTGACGCCGGCCGTGGTGAACATCTCCACGACCCGGATCAATCGGGTTCCGGAGGGCCACAGCTTCGGGCCGTTCGACGATCCCTTCTTCCGGCGGTTTTTCGGCGACGAGTTCTTCCGGCGGCGGTTCGAGACGCCGCAGGACCGCCGCGAGCGCAGCCTGGGATCCGGCGTGATCGCCGATCCCAAGGGGCACATCATCACGAACAACCACGTGGTCTCGAAGGCGGACGAGATCCGCGTCCTGCTCTCGGACAAGCGGGAGCTCAAGGCCAAGGTGGTGGGCACCGATCCGAAGACTGACATCGCGGTCATTCGAGTGGAGGCCAAGGACCTGCCGACCATCCCCTGGGCCGATTCCGACAAACTTCAAGTAGGCGAGTACGTGCTGGCCATCGGCAACCCCTTCGGCCTCAACCAGACGGTGACGATGGGGATCGTCAGCGCGGTGGGACGTGCCAACGTCGGCATCGCCGAGTACGAGGACTTCATCCAGACCGACGCGGCGATCAATCCGGGCAACTCCGGCGGCGCGCTGGTCAACTCGCGGGGCGAGCTCATCGGCATCAATACGGCTATCTTCAGCCAGAGCGGCGGCTACATGGGGATCGGCTTCGCTGTGCCGAGCAACATGGTCCGATCAGTGATGGAGCAGTTGCTCAAGGGGGGCAAGGTCGTCCGCGGGTACCTCGGCGTGTCGATCCAAGAGCTGACACAGGACCTCGCCAAACAGTTCGGCGTGTCCGAGACCAAGGGCGTCCTGATCAGCGATGTCCTGGCCGACAGCCCGGCCATGCGCGCCAGGCTGGAGCGGGGGGACGTGATCGTCGAGTTTGACGGGCGGATCGTCGAGAATCCCACTCAGTTCCGCAATCTCGTGGCCCAGACGCCCATCGGCAAGAAGGCGCGCATCAGGCTGATCCGGAACGGGCAGATCAAAGAGCTTGACGTGACGATCGCCGAGCAGCCTAAGACCCTGGCCCAGACGGAAAGCCCGGCGGAGGACGGCAACGAGGAGGCCCGGTCCTCGGGCGCGTTCGCCGGCCTGGACGTGCGCGAGCTGACCCCTGAGCTGGCCCGCCGGTTCAACCTGTCTCGAGACGGCCAGGGGGGAGTTGTGGTGGCGCGCGTGGCTGACGGCAGTCCGGCCGGCGAGGCCGGCGTGCAGGTCGGCGATGTCATCACGGAAGTCAACCGCAAGCAGATCGTGACTCTCCGTGACTTTCAGAACGTGACGGACAAGCTTTCGTCCAAAGACCCCGCCCTCGTGCTCGTGCACCGCAACGGGCGGAACCTCTATCTCACTATACATCCGTAAGCCGGAGGGGCACGGCGCGCCGTGCCCCTACCCTCTGTGTTCTGATTCCGGCGGTCTTGTGGTATCATGAGCAAACTTTGAAGGGGGGTGGCGGTATGGTGCTCCGTACGACGTTTGTCGTTCTCTGCATCGTGCTTGGACTTGCCCTGTTTTCGAACAGCTCCGAACAGGAGAACGGATGGATCTGGGCGGCTGCGGTCGGCGTGGTCGTCGCCGGTCTTGTCCTGGGGATTGAATATATGTTGCGGCAGGCGAAGCCCGGCGTGCTGCTGGGCGGCGCGGCAGGCCTCGCGTGCGGCCTGCTGCTGGCAGCCTTGGCCGCCTGGGCCTTGGAGGCCACAATCCCGGACGTTGATTCCCTCCCGGTCATCGGCTTCCTGCTTCTGGCGTCCTTTCCCTATCTTGGCCTCATCTACGGCGTCAAAATTTTTACCGCGGCAGGCATTCTCGGTCAGCCAGGAGCGTTCGAAACAGGGGGCACGGCTTCGACGAGTAACAAGATTCTCGATACCAGCGTTATCATCGACGGCCGGATAGCCGATCTCTGTGAGACGGGATTCTTGGAGGGGGCATTCATCTTGCCGCAGTTCATCCTGAACGAGCTCCAGCACATCGCCGATTCCTCCGATCCGCTCAAGCGGGGGCGCGGCCGGCGTGGCCTGGACGTGCTCAACAAGATTCAGAAGATGGTGGACATCGAGGTGCGCATCGTGGATGAAGACTTCCCGCACATCCGGGAGGTGGACTCCAAGATCGTGATGTTGGCCAAGAAGATGAACGCCAAGGTGATCACCAACGATCTGAACCTCAGCAAGGTGGCCGAACTGCAGGGCGTCAGGGTGATGAACATCAATGAGCTGTGCAACGCCTTGAAGCCCGTCGTGCTGCCGGGCGAGCAGTTGCGCGTGTTCGTGCTCAAGGAAGGGAAGGAGGCCGGGCAGGGCGTGGCCTACCTGGATGATGGCACCATGATCGTGGTGGACAACGCGAAGCGGCTCATCGGCTCAAACGTGAACGTGGTGGTCACCAGCGTCCTGCAGACGCAGGCGGGGCGGATGATCTTCGCCCGGCTGAAGGAAGAGACTGAAGGCCAGGAAGTGCCGGTGGCCCGCAGTTGAATGCACGCCAGCGCACAGCAAGGGGCCGCGTGGTCGCTGTCATCCCGGCCGGCGGCACCGGCACGCGGATGGGCGTGGGCGTTCCCAAGCAGTTTTTGCCGCTGGGCGGCGTCCCGATGCTGCTCCACTCACTTCGCGCGTTCGACCGCGCTCCGAGCGTGGACGCGGTCATCCTGGTCGTGCCGCGCGAGGAGCGGCAGCGCGCCCTGACCGACGTCATCGAGCGCTACGGCGTCAAGAAGGTACAGAAGGTCGTCGCTGGCGGGGAGACCCGCCAGCAATCCGTGTACAACGGCTTGAAGGAAACCGGCTCCGACGTCGAGATCGTGGTGGTCCACGACGCGGTGCGTC
>VBOK01000164.1 GCA_005877565.1 Nitrospirota bacterium | reverse complement strand
GCACTCCCTTTAAAAGATTCTGTGTCGTCATCTACTTCCCACCTCCTAGGGCATCCTAAGCAGACAAAACAGAGTGTTTTCTCACATCGGAACCACGTCAGAAGCATCAATTTCAACTGATGCCGCCTGCCGAATGAGATGCACTGAGATCACAAGCCGAAACGGTTTGTCTTTGCGGAGCAGGGTCCCTCGGACGCCTTCGAGCGGGCCGTGGATCACCTGGACCGGCATGCCTTCGTGCAAGAAAGGATGCGCGTCGTAGGGCAGGGTGCTCTTCATCAGCATTAGGATCGCGTCAATCTCATCGTCCGGGATCGGTTCGGGTCCTTTTCCGTTTCCCACGATCTGGACCACCCCCGCCGTCTGCTGGACGGCTACCCTATCCGGCCACGCAAACTGGGCAAAGCAATAACAGGAAAAGAGCGGCACTTCGATTTTCTTTTTGCGATCTTTCCACTGGCTGAGCTTGATGACCGTGGGGAGAAGTTGCTCAATTCCCTGGCTCTCGAGCCGGTCACGCACCTGCTTTTCGTGGCGGGATTTCGTCCGTAATGCATACCAGCGTGCAACGCCAAGTGAGGGGCTATGGGCTATGGGCGAGGGGCTATGGGTGACAGACATGGAGCTATTGGCTATAGGTGATGGGATCAGGCTATAGGCTACGGAGTCAGGCTATTGGCAATGGAGCCAGGCTTATGGGCTATAGGCTATAGCTAATGTCAGTGGGATCGAGCCTGAATAAGGCTACCTAGCATTTTGCCTAGAGTTTGACAGTCGGCCTCGATGTTTTCATAGAACGTCTGCTCTAGATGCCCCGTTTCGAAAGCGATCTGAAGCTGTGTGCGCAGTTCGGCCAGAGATCCTTTTGCGATGTAAAAGAAACGGACAGCTTCCTTGTCTGTATCGCGCTCGTCGCCTTCCGCCAAATTGCTGGCTATGCTCACCGCACTTCGACGGATTTGATCCCGCAATCCGAAATCACGACTTAACGCTCCTCCCGCCGAAGCCTTGTAGATAGCCACAGCTAAATCTTTGGCTCTTTGCCAAACCTTCAACTCCCTAAACCCTTTCTTTCCCATTGCCTAACGCGCATTCCTCCCAGTGCCTATCGCCCATCGCCCCTAGCCTTCATAAGGTTGATACAGCTTCGCCGTCTCACTTACATGAGGACTCAGAAAGAAACACCGGGTTCGACCCTCGGGCGCGAGGCTGGCGACCTTCGGCAAGTCGGCTAAGGGAGGGACTTTTATGAGGAGGAACTCTTAAAAAAGCCCTTCAGCGACCAGTGCTCGGTGCAGTCTGCATAACGCCGAGGTTTTTTATTTATTTGTTGATTTATTTTTATTATTAATTTTTTATTATTTTTTTATTTATTATGCTTTGAATTATTTTTCATTTATTTTTGCTTTGGCGGGGTTTTTGATTTTTGAACTCATATCTTTTTTGATAGCGTAAGATTTTGCAGAATTATTATGTTTTGATATTTATGTCAATAGGGGGCGCTAGTAAAAAAGGTGGCGATGCCTTTTGGGAGGAACGGCGGAGGCCGTGTCAGGAACTCGGGATCAAGCTGGCTACCGTCCTGCGCGACCGCCTCCGCCCGGGCGGCCGGAGCCTGTATGTGGGCGCCGGCGTCGCCGAACTGCCCCCGCTCGTGATGGAAACAGCCGAATTGCACCGGACGGTCGCCGCCTACAACCTGCGCGCCGACGAGGCGGCGGTGCTCAACCGCGCCTGCGCAGGGCTGCCGTTCGAGTTCCAGGCCAAGGACGCGCGGGAAGCCGAGGGCCGCTTCGACCACCTGTGGATCGTCAGCGTGCTGAACGACCCGGAATGCTTCCCGGAGCTCGGTGCGCTGTCCTCCGGACGAGCCAACCCCGTGACGTTCGACCCGGCCGCGTTCACCGTCGAACGCCAGGCCGTCCTTGCCCTCGCCGCCGGCTGCTTCGGGAAGGTCGCGCGCCCGGCCCTCGTCACGACCTCCGTGGAAGAAATCCCCTGGATCACCGACTGGTGCGAGCGCCACGGCATCCCGTGCGTGGTCGAGGACGAGGACTATCCCACGGCCATCGTCCAGGATCCGATCTGTTTCATCCGTATTGGTGAATGACGCCAGCCAGCGCCCAGCGGTATACTAGCTCTATGTTCAGAACCATCATCGAGCCCTTCAAGATCAAGGTCGTGGAGCCGATCCGCATGACGACGCCGGAGGAGCGGCAGGCGATCCTCAAACACGCCCACTACAACATGTTCAACATCCGGGCCAAGGACATCCTCATCGACCTTTTGACCGACAGCGGGACCTCGGCGATGTCCTCGGAGCAGTGGGCCGCCATGATGCGCGGCGATAACGCCTATGCCGGCTCCAACAGCTTCTACCGGTTCGAAGCGGCGGTCAAAGACCTGACCGGCTACGTCCACATCATTCCGACGCACCAGGGCCGCGCGGCCGAGCGCATCCTCTTCTCGACCGTCTGCGGCAAGGGGCAGATCGTGCCCAATAACACGCACTTCGACACAACCCGTGCCAACATCGAAGCGGCTGGCGCGGAGGCGGTGGACCTCGTCATTCCGGAGGGCAAGCAGCCGCAATCCCGCCACCCGTTCAAGGGCAACATGGACCTGAACCGGCTGGAAGCGCTGCTCAAGGACGCCAAGCCTGGCCAGGTGCCGCTCTGCATGCTCACGGTGACGAACAACTCCGGCGGAGGCCAGCCGGTCTCGATGGAGAACCTCCGGCAGACCAGCGCGCTGTGCCGTCGCTACGGCGTTCCGTTCTTCCTAGACGCCTGCCGGTTCGCCGAGAACGCGTATTTCATCAAACTCCGTGAGTCCGGCTATCAGAACAAGAGCGCGGCGGACATCGCCCACGAGATGTTCCGCCTGTCGGACGGCTGCACGATGAGTGCAAAGAAGGACGGCCTGGTCAACATCGGCGGCTTTCTGGGGATGAACGACGGGGACTGGGCCCAGCGGTGCCGAAATCTCCTGGTCCTCACCGAGGGCTTTCCAACCTACGGCGGGCTCGCGGGCCGTGACCTGGACGCGATCGCTCAGGGACTGAAGGAAGTCCTGGAGGAAGACTATCTCAAGTACCGGCTCCGCTCGGTGGAATACCTGGCGGAACGGCTCGACAAGATCGGCTACCCGATCGTGCAGCCGCCGGGGGGCCACGCGGTGTATATCGACGCGCGGGCGCTGCTGCCGCACATCCCCCCTATCCAGTTCCCGGCCCAGAGCCTCTGCTCGGCCATCTACGAGCATGGCGGCATCCGGACCGGCGAAATCGGCAACGCGATGTTCGGCCGGAACGTGAAGGGGAAGGAAATCCCCTCTGACATGGACCTGGTGCGCATCGCGATTCCGAGACGCGCCTACACGCAGAGCCACATCGACTACGTGGTCGAAGTGGCCGAACACGTGCACAAGCTGCGCGAGACCCTACGTGGCTTCCGCGTCATCCGTCAGGCGTCGGTATTGCGCCACTTTACGATCGAATTCGAGCCCGTCTAACAGGATGCTGAGGCTGGTCTCATTGTTCAAACAGCTTGCCCGACGGGGAATCTCACCGCTGGCAGATATAGTTCCTCCCGAGATCGAAGAGTACGCGGCGGCGCACTCCGTGGCCGAGTCGGACGTCTGCCGGCTGATCCGCGAGGAAACCTACCGCACTCAGGACTGCCCGCAGATGGTGGTGGGCCCGCTGGAAGGCGCCTTCCTCAAAGTGATGGCGTTCACCGTCCGCGCCAGGCGGGTGCTGGAGATCGGCACGTTCACCGGTTACAGCGCGCTTGCGATGGCGGAGGCACTGCCGAAGGACGGGACGGTCATCACCTGCGAGATTGATCCCGATTCGGCGACCTTTGCGCGCCGCTACTGGGACAAGAGCCCACACGGCCAGAAGATCGAAGTCCGCGTGGGCCCGGCGCTGGAGACGATTAGAACTCTGACCGGCCCCTTCGACGTGATCTTCATCGACGCCGACAAGGCCAACTACGTGAACTACTACCGGCGGGCGAAGGAACTGATCACGCCGACCGGCGTGATCCTGATCGACAATGTCCTCTGGAGCGGCAGGGTCCTGAATGCAAACACTCCGGACCCTTCCACCACCGCCATCCAGGAGCTGAACCGCGTGGTCTCGTCAGATCCCCGCGTGACCGCCGCCCTGCTCACCCTTCGCGACGGCGTCTTCGTGATCAAGCCGAAACCAGCCTGATCAGAGCACTTACGGCTTGATGTAGATGTAGCCTTCCTTTTGCAGGTCCGCGATCCGCTTCACCGCGACCGGATGCAGCGTGGCGACGAACCCCTTCACGAGATTGTCCAGCGTCTTGTTGTACAGCTTCATCGAAACCTGGCACATCTCCGCGTGCACGCCTTTGTCAACGATCTGCTCGAACCGTTTCTTCAGTTCCGGGTCCATCTTGTCCTTGTCGAAGAGCTCGAGCGCCGGCCCATGCACGACCAGCTCCACGTCGATCTTGTCCGGCCCGCCTTCGGCGTCGATGTGCTTGTTGATGAGCGCCATCGCATATTTCGCCACCTCAAGATCCTTGCCATCCACGTGGTAGAGGACCTTGACCTTGTCTTTCGCCGGGGGCTCGGCGGCGTGCAGCGGGCTGCTCAACGGAAGCATGAGTAGCGCCGCCACGGCCAATGCGGAGACAACCAACCGCCTCTTTCTGAACATCGTAAACATGGCATCCTCCCCTTTGTGAAACTGTCGCGCTAAAAATGCGCTGGCAAGACAGTACGACTACAGTAGAACAAAGGTCAAGCAGGAGAAGACTAACTGTTCGCCGACAGGACCCGCGTCTCCGAGCTTTCATCGCTCGAACAGCCGCACCTGCTTGGTCTCCGGATCGTAGCCGACGGTGAGCTGGCCCTCCAGCACCTTTAACAGGTGCTCGCCGGCCAACTGTCGCCGCCACCCTTGCAGGATCGGCAGCTTCTCCGCCGCGCCCCGCCCGCGCTCCAAGGCGAACAGTTCCAGGTCCGCGGACGTCGCCAGTAGTTGCGGCGAGATGGACGCCTCGACGGCCCGCACCTTCAGGGCCGTGCCGAGCAGATCGGCTAGACCCGCCGTTTCCGGATCGATCCGCTTGCGCTTCTCGACGTGCGGCAGTTCGTGGTCGTGCACGGCCAGCCCCTGCTTGACGGCGGCCACGAGCGCTTCGCCGTACTTCTCGACTTGGGACGGCTGGACGCCGCGCATCTGGCCCAACGCCTCCACCGTCGTTGGCGCGCGCCGGGCGATCTCGACCAGGATCTCATCGCGCAGGATACGCCCGCGGGGTCGGTCCCGCCGCTTGGCTTCGTGCTCGCGCCACGCCGCCACCTCCCGTAGCACGCCGCGTGCGCGCGGGCTCAACCCCTCCCAGCCCCTGATGCGCTGGTACCGGAGCCGAGGGTCGCGCGCCTCATGGTCGGCGAGCGACTGGACCCGACGAAACTCCTCTTCCGCCCACTCCAAGCGGCCAAGGGCCTTGAGTTGCCTGACCAGATGGTCGTGCAGCGCCAGGAGATACCGGACATCTTCCAACGCATAGACGATCTGCTCGGGCGTCAGGGGCCGCTGCGCCCAGTTGGTGAAGGTCTCGGACTTCTCCAGGGTGATTCTGAGGACTTGCTTCACGAGCTGGGCATAGCCGATTTGGGTCCCGTACCCAACCATCGCCGCCGCGACCTGCGTGTCGAAGACGGGCGTCGGCACGGAGCCGGACAGCACGGAGAAGATTTCCAAGTCCTGCCGGCCGGCGTGGAGCGCTTTCAGGATGCGGGTGTCGTCTAGCAGCGAAAAGAACGGCTCCAGCGTGGGCACCTTCTGGTAGTCGATAATGGCGATGACGTCCCCTGCCGCGACCTGAATGATCTCAAGCCGTGGGTGGAAGGAGTCCTCCCCCATGAACTCGGTATCCACCGCCAGACGGTCGTGGCCGCGGAGCTGTGCGCAGAGGGCCATCAGCCCGGCTTCGTCCCGGATGTATTCAGCGTCTGACAGACGCTTCGTCACAGGGTCTTCTTGGCGGGGGCATCGGACATGCGTGGATTATACGCTGGATGTCCAGGATGGGCCACCCGCAGCCGCGCCGTTTGTTGGAGAACCCGACGCGGCCGGTGGCTGGATGAGTAAAGGCCGCTTACTTACGCAGGAACGGCTTGGAGTCCTCGCCTGTGAAGCCGGTCACGATCAGCAGTTCCATCCCTTTCTTGCCAGCGGGAACTGTCACCGTGATTATCCTGTCGTCCACCTGGGTGAACTTGGCCGGACTGCCAGGACCGAAAGAGACCATGCTGACGCATCCGGGCTCGCCGAAGTGCTCACCAGCGATCGTCACCTTGTCTCCGGCCTTGCCTTCATCCGGGGTAATCTTTTTGATCTTGGGCGTCGCACCGGAGCAACTACGGCCCTTCGTCAGCCGAGGCGATTCGGAGGCCTTGGCCTTGTTGCTCTGGACCCCACCGCCCGGCTGGGCAGTTGCCGGGTCTGATTTGGCTTTCTTCTGTTGCTTGGACTCCTCAGCCGCCACTGCCAGGCCGACCTGGCTGACGAAGGCGATTGCCGCTAGGATGCCGAGAATACGAACCATACCGATGATCCTCATGGGGCCCTCCCATTGCACGTGGAATGGATGACGACACAGACTCCCGGTTGAAAACGGGCGCATCCT
>VBOK01000163.1 GCA_005877565.1 Nitrospirota bacterium | reverse complement strand
AGAGAAGCCGTGACATTTGACTATCTCATACGTTAAAAGGTCACAACCTGTAGGCTTTTGCGGGTGGTGCCGAGCGGGACCCTGCATTTTCTTTGTAGGGGCAACCCTGTGTGGTTGCCCTCTTCTGGGCGGACACGCAGGTCCGCCCCTACGAGCACGTCCGGGCTGCTCGGCGACAGGACCCGCGAGCCGCAGGCGACAGGACCCACTCGACTTCTAGACTAGCGCACCGCACGAGATTTATGAAATGCCTCCAACTGCCGATTTGCCTCCACGATCACGGCGAGCCTACCCACGACGTCCGCAACGTTCGCGCCGGGAATCGCATAGTAACCCTCGTCGTCTCCCAGTCCGGTGTACACGCGGTTGCCGATGCAGCCGAAGCTCGTAGCCGTCTGCTCGGACTGCAAGGCTTCCGGCAGCACCGCACAGGTGGGCCGCCCCATCGTTGCGCCACCACCGGCGACGCCGGCCGCCTGGGCCGCCTCCGCCAGCAGCATGAGCTGCTTGACGGTCCCGCGCACCAGCGCGACATCCGGCTCGAACGGCGCGCGGGCCAGCGGGGCGTAGAGCGCGACGCCGAACGGGCCCTGACGGCGGGGGATGGACGGAATCTCCTCCATCTTGATGTACTGCATCTGGACCATGGACTGCACGAGACCGTTGAGCTCCTTCGCCACCTCCGGGGGGAGATCCACACCATGCGTGTGCGCGCCTACCGGGCAGGTATAGTGATCCGCCGCCTCGGTGTAGAAGACCTTCCCCTCCGCGGCCAGCCGCCAGTACCCACATCCCGCCGGCGCCGGCGCATCAATGCGAGCCATTCCCGCCGGAGCAGCGGCGCGGAACGCGATCGCCACCGGTGGCAATGCCAACCCGAGGAGTTCCTGCAACTGCATGCCCTGTGTCGTGCGATCCATAACGCGCCTCCTCAAACCTCGCCATGTCCCTTTGTGTGCAGCGGACGCAGTTGGCTTTCCGTCGGCTCCGCGCAGCAAAACCACGGCTCAGTCAACCGCGGAGGGCGACGCCGGTCACGCAATGGTGTCCGTGATGCCGTGGGTGCAGGCGGCTGCCGGTTTGCGAACCGATACGCAATCGCCCGCAGGCGATCGAATGTGGCGACCGGATCTTCGCTGGTGCTGGCGGCTGCTTCCACGGCAGCGCTCACCTCCTGGTGGAGCTTATCCATGCGCGGGTCCGGATGGGTCCACTGGTACTGGAAGCCTGCTTGATCGAGCGGCCCTAAGAACCGGCGAACGTCCGAACGAGCGAGCAAGGCGGAACCGGGCGGAATCAGCAGCCTGATCGTATACTGCACCGGATCCGTCGCATCAATCAGGTCGTGGGATTCCACGATTTCGAACAGCTCGAGATAGTCGTCAAGCGTCGCCCACGGAGTGAACGGCACCAACGACGGGCGCAGTGTGATCCCCGCCTGACGGACGATCTCAAGCGCGGCGAACACATCCGCGCGCGTGTGCCCCTTCTCCAGTTTCGCGAGCACGAAGTCGCTGAAGGATTCCACGGCCGAAATCACGAAGAGGCACCCGAGTGACCCGAGTTCGGAGAAGATCACCCGGTGCTTGAGGAGATGCTCGATCTTGGCCGTGAAGTCGAAGGTCACGCGGGGAAATTCGGCGCGCATCGCGCGCACGATGCTCAGCGAGTGGCCGGGGCCATTCAGAAAATCGGGGTCGCCGAACGTGATGTGGGTCGCGCCGGCCCGGACCTGCCGCCGGATATCTTCCAGGACAACCTCCGCTGGCACGATGAAGAAGCGGCCTTCGTACACCGGCACGATGGGACAGTGCAGGCAATGATGCAGGCATCCGCGGCTGGCTTCAACGTAGCCGACGACGCGCTGGCCACCGTCGTGTTCGAGATGTGCGTACCGCTCCAACGCAGGGAGTCCATTCCGGCTTGGAACGACAAACGGGAGACGCTTCAGATGCGACCCAACAATCGTTCCTCGATGGCTGACCCCTTCGACATTTTCGAGAGAGTCGCCCCGCTCCAGAGCTTCGATGAGGTGCACGAGTGGCGTCTCGTATTCCCCGCCGATCACGGAATCCGCCACATAATTGAGTAAATACTTTGCATTGAGCGAGGCGTAGAGGCCGTAGAAACAAATATGACAAGACGGATTCGTCTCGCGGATCAGTCCGGCCACACCGACACCGAGGCGCAAGGCGGTGTGCATCGGCACAGAGATCCCGACGAACCGCGCCTGCTTGACGCGCTCCAGATCAACCTTCTCGAGCGCGATGTCCAGACTTGCCGGCGCGTACCCTGCTCGTTCAAGGAATCCTATCGGCATGGCGATCCCGATCGGCTGGTGCCCAAGTTCGTAGCACGAGACCAGCAGGATCGCACTCGGTTGCCGTAGCAAAGCCTTTTCCAACACACTCCCCTCTCAGTGAATATCGAGGATTCTACATGAATACTGGTGGGCTTGTCTTCGTTGACATTGAATAGGGAGGGTGTTACCGTCCCGCCCATGCTTCAGACCCTCGCCATGACGCTGTCAATCGCGCTCGCCGTGCCGCTCGTCCACCCGCCGACCAGCCACGCCGCCTCCGTCAAGGTCGTGGCTACCTTGCCGATGCTCAAGGAGTTCGCCGAGCAAGTGGGACGGGAACACGTGGAGGTCCAGAGCCTCATCACAGGTCTGGAAAGCGAGCACTCGTATTCGCCCAAGCCCAGCGATCTCAGGAGCCTGGGGCAGGCCCATCTGCTGCTGGAGGTGGGATTGGGGCTGGAAGTCTGGGTGAGCGGGCTCGTCAAGAACGCCGCGAATCCCCAACTTCGGGTCATCACGACGTCCCAGGGGGTCGGCCTCATCCGCGACCACACGGTCGCGGCCGGCTCGTCCGCGTCGGGCAACCCACACATCTGGCTGGACCCCGAGAACGCCAAGGTCATGGTCCGGCACATCGCGGACGGCCTGATCGCGGTGGATCCCGAGCACAAGGAGGACTATCTGAATTATCTGGCCGACTACCTGCGTCGCCTGGACCAGGCGCAAAAGACCCTGCAGGAGCGCGTGGCGGGGCTCCAGGACCGGCGGATCATCACTCATCACCCGGCGTGGCCGTACTTCGCCAGGCGGTTCGGCTTTCGGATCGAAGGAAACATCATCCAGCAGGCAGGCATGGAGCCGCCCGCCGCCCACCTCGCAGAATTGGCCCGGCTGATCAAGGCCAACAAGATCAAGGTCATCGTCTCCGAGCCGCAATTGAATCAGAAGATCGTGCAGGCGCTCGCGGGAGAGACCGGCGCCCGGGTCGTGGTCCTCTCCCCGCTCCCCGGGACAATCAAGGGCACCGATTCCTACTTGTCGCTGCTGGAATACAACGTCTCACAACTGATTGCCGCCCTGCAATCGTAGGCCCAAACCCATGGCGCATCCCCGCCCGGCGCATACCCATCCTCATCACGCCGACCACGAGCACGGCAAACCCCTGATCCGGTTCGACCATGCGTCGTTCCGGTACCCGCAGGGCCCGGCGCTCGAGGACATCACGCTGGAAATCGCGGACGGCGAGTTCGTCGGCGTCATCGGCCCGAACGGATCCGGCAAGACCACCATGTTGCGCGCCATCCTGGGATTGATGCCGCCGACCACCGGGTCACTCCAGATCTTCGACTGCGCCTGCCAGAACCTGCGATGCCACCACCGCGCCCGGATCGGCTACCTCCCGCAGAAGCGCACCGTGGACCCGAACTTTCCGATCACCGTGCACGAGGCCGTGCTGATGGGACGCTCCGGCGCGATCGGCCTGTGGAAGCGACCCGGGAAGGCGGACCTCGCGATCGTGCGACACGCGCTCGAGGACGTCGGCATGGAGGACTATGACGACCACCCGCTCGGAGCGCTCTCTGGGGGCCAGCAGCAGCGCGTCTTCATCGCGCGGGCGCTGGCCCAGCATCCGCAAATCCTCTTGTTGGATGAACCGACCACGGGGATCGACACCACGACCCAACACAACGTGCTGGACCTGATCCAGCGCCTGCACGAGGAACTTCACCTCACCATCGTGCTGGTCTCGCACGACATCAACCTGATCGCGCCGCTGGCGGAACGCCTCGCCCTGCTCAAGACCAGGCTGTATGCCCTGGGGTCGGCCAAGCAGGTCCTCACCAAGGAGATCCTGGCCCGGGTGTACGGGCCACAGATCCTGACCACCGACACCGGACACGTCATCGTCGCAGACCACCATCACAACTGATGGTTGACTTCCTCACGCTCGGGTTTCTCCAGCGCTCACTGATGGCGGCGGTCCTCACTGGCGGGGTCTGCGCCGCGATCGGCGTCTTCGTGGTGCTGCGGGGGCTGGCCTTCATCGGCGCCGGGACGGCCCACGCGGCGTTCGCCGGTGTGGCGCTGGCCTACCTGCTCGGCGGCCCGCCGATGCCGTTCGCCATCGCGTTCGGCCTGGGGACGGCCTGGATCACCGGGCTGCTGGAAGAACGCGGGCGCATGAAGCTCGACGTGAGCATCGGCATCTCCTACACCGCCACCATGGCGCTCGCGATCCTCTTCATCGGCCTGATGAAGACCTACAACGCGGAGGTGTACGGGTACCTGTTCGGCAGCATTCTCTCGGTGACGGCCGACGAGCTCAAACTGACCGCCGGCCTAGCAGCGGTCGTGATCGGTCTCCTGGCCCTCTTCGCCAAGGAGTTCTTCTTCCTCGCCTTCGACCAGGAGATGGCCGAAGCGTCAGGGGTGCCGGCGCGGCGGTTCTTCTTCCTGCTGTTGACCCTCGTGGCGCTCACGATCGTCGTCTCGCTCAAGACCGTCGGCGCGATCCTGGTCTTCGCGCTGCTGCTGATCCCGGCGGCCACCGCGTATCAACTGACGTCCAGCCTGCACCGGATGATGGCTTACTCGGTGGCGATCGGTGTGCTCGTCTCCGTCGCAGGCGTCCTGCTGTCGTTCCAGTTTGACCTGCCGACCGGTCCGGCCATCGTGCTCCTCGCCACCGGCGTGTTCTTTGTCGCCGTCGCGCTCTCCCCCAAACGGGCGCCCAAGCCCGCGCTCTCCTGAAACGCTTCGCGCATCGCCTTCACCGAACGTTTCCTGCCGTCGGGCCCGTGCTCGTTCGTTTCCAGACATAGCTGCCCCCCCATTGGCGTGGCGGGATGTCGCTCTTCTCGCCGACTCGGGTGTACCACCAGACCCCTCTGGCCTGCGAACCATCCTCGGACAGCACCAGTTCGAACCCGCCTTCCCGGTCATTGCCGGCCTGCTGCCAGGTGCCCTGCCACTTCTGCCCGGCGATCACGGTGGTCACGATCCGTCCGCTCTGCCAGGAATACAGACCATTGCCGTGACGATCGAGCGTGGCCTTGTAGGACTTGTCCTCCTCCTGCACCTCCCATTCGCCGCTGAGGTCTGGGATCCGGATCGCGAGGCCGGCTGTCCCGGTCGGCTGCCCCACCGCACATGGAACGGGATCGGGAACTGCCAGCGGAGAAACCTCAGTGCGGAAGGACTCATGCCACGCCGTCAGGATCCATTCGCCGTCTCGGCGCTCGAGCACGCCTGTCTCACGCAACGGAAGCACCATCTGGCGACGATCTGAACCGGCACCGATGTAGCGGATGTAGTCGAGTTCCATCGCGAACCAGGCGACCTCGCCGCGGGTCCACACCTTCAACTCGATGATCGGGATCTCGAGCCGCGTCACCGCTCGGAACTCCTCCAGCATCTCCCGCTCGAACTGGGGCCAGCCCACATACTTTCGCCCCCCGATGGTGTAGCTCACGATGTCTGCATC
>VBOK01000162.1 GCA_005877565.1 Nitrospirota bacterium | reverse complement strand
GCGGAAGAACGCGTCGCGAATCTCGCGGCCATGCACTACGCCTACTTCTATGCCGAACAAGAGGGACTTGGACGTTCTCTCAGTGAGGACGGTTTATAAGCGAAGAGGACGCGCTACGTGGCCTTCTTCTCGACCTTGGGGAACTCAATCTTCGCGTGCAGCTTGACCTTTGCTACCGCATCTCGCAGTAATTGCGCGCGCTTTTCCACATGAGGCTCGGTCGCCTGCAGGTGCACCCGGTACGCGTCCAGCCATTCCAAAAAGACTTCGAAGCGCTCATCGAACAGGGGCTCGAGGTCCTCCTTCACGCGTTTCGCGAGTGCGGGAGAGACCCCGCTCGTGCTGATCGCGATCCGGAGGGGGCCCCTGGTCACCAGCGCGGGCATCGTGAAGGTCGAATATTCCGGCTGGTCGTCCGACCAGACCAGGAATCCCTTCTGCCTGGCCAGGCTGTAGAGGTCGCGGACCAGGACCTGATCGTCTTTGACCGTATTCATCACCAGCCACACTCCGCCGTCCACATCCGACGCCTTGAAGTGACGGCCTCTATGTAAGATTTTCGCCGACGCCGCGAGGGTCTTGAGCTCATCGGACAGCGTGGGGCTGATGACGGTCACCTTCGCACCGGCGTCCAGGAGTTTTTGGGTCTTCTCGGTCGCCTCATCCCCGCCGCCCACCACGAGGCACGGCCGGTCCTTCACGTCAAGATTGATCTGGAAGCCGAATTTCATGGTGCGCGCATCTTACCTTACTGTAAGCAAGCAGGTAAATACATTGTCGCGAGAGACCACGTCGGTTATAATCCCGCCGTGAACAAGAAGCACCTCGTGCCGGTTCTCTTCATCGGGATCCTCCTGCTGGCCGGCGTGGCGGCGTGGCAGGGTATCCTTCACGGCGGCAAGGAAGCCGCCAGTTCAATCGCCGGGGTCGTCACGATCGACCCGGCTCTGGCCTCCAAGGTCGCCCCCACCGACGTGCTCTTCGTGATCGTCAAAAGGCCGAGCGGGCCGCCGCGACCCCTCGCCGCCGTCCGGATCGACCACCCGAAGTTCCCCCAGCCTTTCGAGGTGACCAATGCCGATGTGATGCTCCAGGGCTCCGAGCTCAAAGGCGTGGTGGCCATCATCGCCCGGCTGGACAAGGACGGCAACGCCGGTCCGGCGCAACCCGGCGACATCGAGGGCGAGTACGCCAAGAACCCGACCATGGTGGGCGCCAAAAACGTCGAGATCGTCCTCAACACGGTCAAGTAACAAAAAAAGGGGAGAACGCCGCGCGGCATCCTCCCCTGCGCACAGAGCACAAGACGGTTACGGCTCGGGGATGTCCGAGTCCAGTTCCACGTTCCAGTAGAGGTAGTCCCGCCAGCTCTCCGGCGTGTTCCGGACCCCGATCGTGATCGTTACCACCGGGTTCCACTTCGGCTTGAGCGGCTTCCGCATCAACTGCATGCCCGCCTCCTCCGGCAGTCGCCCGCTCTTCCGATTGTTGCACCCCCAACAAGCCGTGACTATGTTCTCCCAGGTCTTTTTCCCGCCCTTGGCGATCGGAATCACGTGATCGAAGGTGAGGTCCTCCGTCCGGAACTTGCGCCGGCAGTACTGGCACCGGTTCCCGTCCCGGGTGAAGATGTTGATCCGGGAGAACTTCACGGAGCGGTGGGCCTCGCGGATCCTGACCAACTTCAACAGCCGCATGACCGCGGGCAGCTTGAAGGAGATCGAGACCCCGTGGATCTCGCGGTCATAGACCTCCAGCACCTCGACCTTTCCCTGCCAGAGCAGGGTGATGGCCTTCTGCCAATTCACCACGCGGAGTGGTTCGTACGTGGCGTTCAAGAGTAGAGTCAGCTCCATAGACCCCCTTTCCTCGATGACGACGTGCAACCAATTCCGCCCCCCATGCACAAGGGGCGGCCGCTATGATGCAAATTCGTATAGCACAGGTGGCGGGAGAAAATCTAGGGGGCTCCCCCACCTTGAAGTCGCGTCGGCCGCCGATTACAATTCGGCCATGCCGACCTTCATTCATGTCGCGGACCTCAAAGACATCCCTCCCGGCACGGCCAAGGTCGTCGCGGTGCAGAACGTGGAGGTGGCGCTGTTCAACCTCGAGGGGTCGATCTTCGCTCTCGATAACATGTGCCAGCACGCCGGCGGACCCTTGGGCGAGGGCAAGATCACGGGCGACATCGTGATCTGTCCATGGCACGGGTACCGCTATCACATCAAGACCGGCCAGTACGTCAAAAACCCGGAGATGAGCGTCGCCTGCTACCCGGTGAAGGTCGAAGACGGCAAGATCTCGGTCGCGGTCGCGTCGTGAGCCGTCTCCTCCCCATCGTTCTCACCATGGCATGGCTGGCATGGCCTGTGCCCTCCCAATCTGACACCTTGCCCGGCAAAGAGTTTCCTGATCTCGGAAACGCCCACCTTCAGCGCCTGGGCGACCCGCATGCCCCCTACAACAGCGACCCGCCCACGTCGGGGCCGCACATGCCGGGCATCGCCCCGTGGGGCTTCTACGACAGGCCCATTCCCAAGGAATACCAGGTCCACAACCTGGAGGATGGCGGCGTGCTCATCCAATACCACTGCCCGCGGGGATGCCCGGACCTGGTCAAAAAGCTTGAAGGTGTCTTTTTCAAATACAAGCAGCGAGCGGAAAAAGAGAAGCGCTACATGCACCTGATCGTTGCACCCTACCCCGACATGAACGCCCGGATCGCCCTCACGGCCTGGACGCGGATCGACACCTTCACCGAGTTCGACGAAGCCCGCATCGACCGCTTCATCGAGGCCTACGTCGGGATCGATCACCACAAAAAAGAACCCGGCAAGTAACCCGGGCTTCCAGCTCACGAACACCTGTTTCCCTCAGGATGATCAAAAAGGCCATCCAACGCGGCCGCAGGGAGCGAGGACCACGAGGCGTACTTTTCGTGTACGTTGAGGGGTTTGAGCGACTGAGAACAAAGTTGGTGGCATTTTTCAGCATCCTGTTACGGCATGACGTCCACGGCCGGCCTAGACAGCGGGATCACGGTCTGGGGAGACAGCCGCACACGCCACAGATAGTCCCACTCAACCCAGCGGTGCTTCTCGTCACCGGGCAGCCGCACCACGACCCGCACCAAATACCCGTTCCGCTCATCCGCCCGCACCGTCCAGTCTCCGACCATGGGTGTCCGGTCGCCCTTCCGGTTGCCCTTCACGACGGCGTCAATGGCCTGACGGATCGTCGGGGCCCCGCGGGCCGGATGGATCTGTACCAGCGCGAGCGCCTGGGCAGCGTGAGGATCGGCCATCGGGTCCAGCGGCTTCCATACCACGTAAGCCGCGACGCCGACGAGGAGGAGCACGGCCGCCCCCCACTCGAGCCAGATGATGGCGCGGGCGCGAGGCCGCGCCTCGCGTTCATCCATGTGTGATCTCCGCTGACTTGACAAGCCGAAAGACCATTCTGTACAAGTAGCACCGGTGAAATACTTTATCTACAGCGAAAATCTGCACCCGAACCAATTGAAAGAGCGCGCGCCGGAAGCCGCCTTCCTCTTCCGCGCGTACCTTCTCGATCATACCCTGACCTTTCCGCGCTGGTCGACACAGTGGCGGTGCGGGCTGGCCAGCATCACCCCGTCGGTCGGCGACCGGGTCTGGGGGGTGGTCTTCGAAATCACGCCGGAAGACCTCAAGATCATCGACCGGTACGGCGACGAGGTGCCGCCGGGCGCCTTCCGCCATTGCACGATCAACGTCTACCCGGAGCACGAGGCCGGCCAGGCCCCCCAGAAGGAGATGGTCACGACCCACGTGGCCAAGCCGGCCGGCAAGTTCAAGCCGCAGGACCATTATATTGACTTTGTCATCACCGGGATCAAGCACTGGAAACTCCCCCAGGAATGCATTGACTGGTGGGAGGACCTGCGACCACGACGCTAGGAACGAACCCCGCAAAGGAGCCTCATCATGCCGAAGCCCAAGTACCACATCCTCGTGTGCAAAAATACCCGTCCCCCCGGCCATCCCAAGGGCTCCTGCGGAGAGAAAGGCGCCATGGGCGTCCTCAACCAGTTCAACTTCGGGGTGATGGAGCGCAATCTGATCGGCAAGGTCATCGTGACCCCAACGGATTGCCTGGGGCCCTGCCAGTTGGGACCCACCGTGGTCGTCTACCCGGACGGCGTCTGGTACAAGAGCGTGACCGAAGCCGATGTCGCCGCCATCCTCGACGAGCACATCGGCAAGGGCAAGCCGGTCGATCGCCTCAAGTTACCGGATGAGGTCTGGGGGTAGCCAGCCCGATGCCGGTGGCGCGCCCCGAGAAAGCGTCTCACCAGCAGCACAAGACGGCCGCGCCGGGGTCTGTCTCCTGCATGGTGATCACCTGCAGCGATACCCGGACGCCCGAGACCGACACCAGCGGCGCGCTGATCATGAACGCCTTGAAGGAGCGCGGCCACTCGATCGCGTCCTACCACCTCGTCAAGGACGAGCCAGCGGCCATCAGGAAGCTGATCAAGGGGGGTGCGAAGGACCGCCACATCCAGGCAATCATCGTGAACGGCGGAACGGGAATCTCGCGGCGGGATTCCACCTTCGAGGCGATCGACGGCCTCCTGGAAAAACGCTTGGACGGATTCGGCGAGATCTTCCGCTATCTCAGCTACCAGGACATCGGCTCCGCGGCGATCATGAGCCGCGCCACGGCCGGCCTCTACAAGGGCACGATTGTGATCTCGATCCCCGGTTCGGAAAAAGCCGTTCTCCTAGCGATGGACAAGCTCATCCTCAACGAGCTGGGGCATATGGTCCGCGAGATAACGAAATAGACGGCGAACGATCCACGCGGGTACCTGCATAGCAGTAGGGGCACGGCGCGCCGTGCCCCTACATTTAATCCTGCGTAATCCGTGGTTCTGAAACTCTTTTAAAATAGACCAGCAGATCCCTCACCGAGAGCAGCCCTATGATCTTCCCGGCATCGGTGACGGCCAGGTGGCGCACACCGAGATCCGCCATCATGTCATGGGCGTCCTGCGGCGTCCGATGGATGTCGATCGAGGCGACCGGCGCCGACATGATGACCTCCACCTTCTCCTTGCCAAGATCGGCTCCCTTCGCCACGGCCTTGCGGACGATGTCGGTCTCCGTCACGATTCCCACGATCTGCCCGCCACGTTCCACCAGCAATGACCCCACCTTCTCCGCCTGCATCCGGCGCGCCGCCTCTTGCACGGTTACACTGTGAAGAATCGTCTTGAGGTTTTTGGTCATCGCCTCGCGGAGCGTTTGCATGGCACACCTCCTCTGAGAACTGGATTTGACTCTATTCTAGCACGGTAGGCGGGTTACGGCGTCAGCACAATCTTCCCGAAGAGCTTGCGATCGAGCATCCGTTCGTGGGCCGCACGGACGTCCTGGAGAGGCAGCACCGAATCGATCACGGCCCGGATCCGCCCCTCGCCCATCCACTTGGCTGCGGCCAGCAGCTCGGCCCGCGTGCCCATGAGCGAGCCCATGACAGTGGTCT
Organism: Nitrospirota bacterium; assembly: GCA_005877565.1. Taxonomy (GTDB): domain Bacteria; phylum Nitrospirota; class Nitrospiria; order Nitrospirales; family NS-4; genus NS-12. The sequence goes on along the minus strand of VBOK01000162.1, from coordinate 5,231 downwards.
GCCGCATGTAGAGGTAGCGCAGGTCAATCCGCACCCTTGACGCCGTCCGCGATCGACTCCCGTGTGTGGTTCAGCACGACGTCCGCCCCCAGCCCGCTGGCCTTCGCGACCTTGTCGTCCGAACCCACCGTCGTGATCACCCTCGCGCCGGCTGCCTTCGCCATCTGCACCGCCATGCTGCCGACACCGCTGCCGGCCGCCAGCACCAGCACGTCCTCCGCCGGCTGCAGCCGGGCAAGACCAAACAGCATGTGCCAGGCGGTGACTGCCGTCAGGGGGAACGCCGCAGCCTGCTCAAACGAGAGCGCGCCGGGGATTGGAATCACGTTGAGGGCCGGCACCTTCACGAACTCCGCCAGCCCGCCGTCCACCTGGGCGCCGAGGATGCGGTACGCGACGCAGAGGTTGTCCTGCCCGCGCAGGCAGAACTCGCACCGCCAGCACGAGAGCCCCGGCGCGATGAACACGCGGTCGCCCGGTTTCAGTTCCGTCCCCTCGCCCCCGACCCGTTCCACCACACCGGCGACGTCGCACCCGCCGATATGGGGCAGCGGGACCTGATAGGCCGGGATACCCTGGCGGACCCAGATATCGAGATGGTTCAGCGCGCAGGCTTTGACTCGGACCAGGACCTCGCCCGGGTTCGGCTTGGGCTCCGGAGCGTCTTCGTACCGGAGCACCTCCGGCCCGCCGTGTTGGTGAAAGCGCGCCGCCTTCATCCGTTCAGAACGTCACGGACCCTTCGATCACCATGACGGCGCGCCCGCCCACGGTGACGTACTGGATCTCATCGTCATCTGAGTGGACATGCACGGTCAGGCGGGACGGGCGGTCAATCTCGTAGCCCTGCTCGCAGATGATCTCGGTCGTCGGACCGACATCCACCACCCCGTGCTTGACGAGGTACGCGCCGAGCGCGCCGCTCGCAGAGCCCGTGGCCGGATCCTCGAGCACTCCGACCGGCGAGGCGAACATCCGGGTGTGCACCGTGGATTGTTCCTCCACCGTGACCGTCGTGAACAGCATGAGACCCTGGGCTTTGTGCTGCTCGCAGACGCTGTTGAGCAGCCCGATGTTGGGGCTGGCCTTGGACACCGCCGTCAGGGTACGGACCGGCACGATCATCACCGGGAACCCCGTGGAGACGACTTCTACCGGCAGGCCGGTGCCGGTGATCTGGGTCTTGGGCACCGAGATGGCCTTGGCGACTTCGAAGAGGTCCCGCAATGGCTCGACCATCCCGATGAACTCCGGCTTGGGCTGGTTCATCATGATCTGTCGAACATGCCCGTCCCGCACTGTCAGCTCGAGAGGGAACACGCCGACGCTGGTCTCCTGATGGATGCGGGTGACCGGCTCCTGTAGCCGCAGGACGCCGAGATGTGCCAGCACGTAGAAGGCGCCGATGACCGGATGGCCTGCGAACGGAATCTCCCGCACGGGGGTGAAGAACCGGAGACGGTATTCGGCGGAGGGATCGGTCGGCGGGAGCACGAAGACGGTTTCGGAGAGGTTCATCTCCCGGGCGATCTTCTGCATCTCCCAGGCGTCCAGGCTGCCCGCGTCCGGGACCACGGCCACGGGATTGCCCCCGAACACGGTGTCGGTGAACACATCCGCCTGGTAGAACTTGACGGTGCGCCGTTCGGACATCCGCCACCCCCGAGGCGGCTTACTCTATGGGATACCCCCGTAATTGTCAACGCGACCAGAGGGTATGCTAGAATGCGCCGCATCATCATGATGAAGCCACCGCTGCCGAAAGACGTGACGTTCGACCAGATCAACCGGATCCTGGAGGTCACGGACGCGCTCGCGCTGGACCGCGAGTGGATCGAGATTCCCTTGAGCGCCGCAAGCCCCGGCAAGATCCACAAACTCCCCAACGGCAAGATCGAGATCGTCGTGGACGCCGAGATGCCCTTTGACGAATGGCTCACCGCAGCCAGGCAGCAACTTCGACAGGTCGCTCCGCAGACTCCGTCGGACGGCTCATCCGTCGCGTCGCCGCAGGGCGATCCGTCTCTGCCGACGGACGCAGCGCCCGCACCGGCAAAAGACGAATCCGTTGCGGAGACCGCTCAGGTCATCGCGAAGGCGGTCCGGTACGTCAAGGCAAAGCGCGGGGGGGACTTGGCCGCCATCATCCTGGCCGGCTCGGCCGCACGGGACGCCATGACGAGCCACAGCGATGTGGACCTGCTGGTGCTGGTCCTAGGCTCGGACAACAGTCACGAGCTGGTCCGGATACTCTCCCGCATCGTGGAGATCCGCTATCTCGGCGTGTCCGAGGCCGAGGAGCAGGTCAATACGTCGCTGCGCTTGCCTATCATCCTGCGCAAGGCCCGCATCCTCTACGAACTGGAAGCGGCCGGATCACAATTACTACAGAAAGCCCATGCCCGCTTCCGGCAAGGGCCGCCTCCTTTGACCATTCACGAGAAGATCCGGCTCCGCGCGACCGTCCTCCACTGGCTGGGCAAGGCGGAAGACCAACAGGCCGACCCGGCGATCGCCAGGCATCTCCTCTCGATCTTTCTCGATGAAGCCATGAGCGCCTTCTACCAGCTGCGCGGGTTCTGGCCAGCCTCACCCGTCGAGCACCTCCGCTTCATCGGTCCGCGCGACCATGGCATGGGGGACCTCCTGCAACAGGCCTTCACGGCCACCGACCTCTCCGACCAACTGGCGACGGCCCGGCGCATCGCCGACCACCTGTTCAAGGACATCCCCGCCCCGGCCAGGATTGATTAGTAGGGGAACGGCGCGCCGTGCCCCTGCCTGATACATCGCCGGGCGCCTACCTTAACAAATCTTTGAACACCTGCTCGTAGAGCAGCCGCGCGAGCAGGTCGTAGCCGGCTTTCGTGAGGTGCAGCCCGTCGTTCGAGTACGGGGCCGCCAGCCGGTGGGTGCCAGGCTCGGCCGTCGCGGTGAAGAGATCGACGCAGGGGAGGTTCCTGCGGGCGCAATAATCGGCGATCAGCGCGTTCAGCTCGTGCCGCCGCGGAATCTGGTCGTCGAATCCGCGGATGGATGGCACCGTGACCGCCGCCACCCGGATGCCGGCCTGGGCGGCCCGCTCGTACATCGCAGTGAGATTGCGCATGATCTCCGCCGGCTGGCGGTTCCAGCCCAGATCGTTGGTTCCGCCGAGGATGACCACCCAGGCAGGCCGCTGACGCACCACGTCGCGCTCGAAGCGCTCGACCATCTCCGCCGTCAGCTCTCCGCAGACTCCGCTGATCTGGACACGTGCGCGATCTCCGAGCCGCTCCGCCAGGAAGCGGCCGTAGGGTGTCTCCTGGTAGTCGGGACATTCAGCGGTCGGAGATTGAAACCCGGCGGTAAGGCTGTCGCCGAAGCAAATGATGAGGGGAAGCGTAGGGGCGGGCACGCGGCCGGAGCTACTTGGTTTAGTTGTCGCTGTCCCCTGATGAAACAGTCCCGACCTGGGCGGTCACGACACCGGCGAAATTCACCTGGATGTTCATTTTATAGTCGGAAGCCTCGTTCAGGGCCCCAACATGCCGCTCCACGGGCTCCGACCCGTACTTGAACTTGATGATGACGTCGGTGGTATCGCTGAGACGGGGCGTCTTGAAGTTCTTGACCCTGTCCTTCCTGATGGTCCCCAGAAGGTGCGGCTCCGACCAGACGACCAGCGTCACATCCGAAAGATCCTTGCACGAGATGTTCAGCACAGTGATCATCGTATCGGTCGTTTTCCAGAACTGGAACCGTGGTGGGATGTTGTTCCGACTCACCCACACAAGGAGCACCACCATCGCGAAAATCACGTACTCTTTCTTCATCGATACTCCCTTTCGCCTCGGGGCAACACAGCGCTACAGGCTTCACAGTATACAGAGTTACGGGACAGGGTCAACCCTCAGATGAATTCGAGGCTCACGGTTCTCGGTACCGGCGCACGAGGGGATTCAGCTCGCGGGCTTTTTTGATCAAGACCTCCCCAGCCTCCTGCTGGCCCAGAAACTTGAGACACGCCCCTTTCAGGGCGTAGCCGTCAGCCCCGTCAGGAACCTGGCTGAGGTACGCATCGGCGTAGGCGATCGCCGCCGGGAAGTCCTGGTCCAGGAAGGCCACCTCGGCCTGTGCGAAGTCCACCCACCGCCGCAGGAGCACGGCGTCCGCTCCTCCCACGCCGCGATCCAGGAGTTGCCGGACCGTGACAAGCCGGCTCCGCGCCAGGTCACGGCGCCCGTTATAGTACAGATCCAGGCGGGCCTGGAGGTAATGGGCTTGGAGGTTGTCCCGTTCCAGCGCGAGTGCGCGCGCGACGAATGACCGGGCCTTGTCAACATCCCCGTAGGCCAGCGGTGGCAGGTAGGGCGCCGCCATGTAGTACTCGGCTTGTCCGAGCAATGCCCCGACATGCTCCGGCGCCTGCGCAAGGACTTGCTCGTACAGATCCAGCGCAACCATGATCGCGCGACGGCTCTTGAACACACCGTCCAGAATGGAGTGTCGGTAGAACCACGCCAGAGCGGCCTTCAGGGAGTAAGCGCGAGCGCTCCAGTACAGGCAATCGAGTCTCTGTTGCGGCACGCTCTGATCCCGGCCCTCGAGGGACAGGCACGCGTCGAACATCGACAGCGCTCGATCGGGATCATAGAGCAGGAAGTGGGCCAGCCCCAGGAGGTAGGGTGTCTCGCTGTCGGTGGGCGGGTTCATCCACATGCCTTCGAGATGACGCAGGGCCAGACCGGGATCTTTCCGGTCGAAGAGCGCGCTCCGCGCCGCCTGGACGGCCTCCTGATGAGGCTTCGTGTGGCGCGCATCGGCCGGCGTGGCCAGGCCGAGAGCCCAGCACAGAAGCCACGCGCACGATGCGGGGACCGCCCGCGCCATCATGGAGCAACCGCGCTCAGTACTTGTCGTAGGTCTTGATGCGCCCGTCACCGCAATCGATTTCCATGACCACGTCGTCGCGCACGCTCACGACCGCCCGGATGGGCTTCTCGGCAAAGGTCGGGCCGGTAAACGTGAGGACCACGCGCGTCTTGGCCTGGTTGGCCGTGATGGTGGTCGGCGCGCCCAGGATGTGAACGAGGTCCGCCCGCTGACCGCCAGGCTCCAGGACGCCACAGGCCTTGAGATTGACCTCGCCCTGTTGGTGCGTTCGCCAGAGCCACGCGCCCGCCAGCGCGACCACGCACGCAAGCCCCAGGACCAGCCCGCCCCGACGGCGCGTCACTGACAGGACCCCT
>VBOK01000183.1 GCA_005877565.1 Nitrospirota bacterium | reverse complement strand
CTTCTGCGTGTTCTTGATGGAGCCGATTTTGCGCCGCAGGCCCTGTAAGCTCGGCATCGGGGCTACGCCTTGATCAGATAACCCAATTTGCTCTTGAACTTCGTCAGCATGTTCCGCAGGTCGCTCGTGAGCTCGTCGTCCAGCTTCCCTTTGGCAACGATGTCGCGCTGAATCTTCGGGTGCTCGCGCGTGACGTAGTCTAGGAGTTCCTCCTCGAACTGGCGGACCCGGTTCACCGGCACGTCATCCAAGTAGCCGTTGGTCCCGGCAAAGATGCTGATCACCTGGTTCTCCACCGGCATCGGCCGGTACTGCCCCTGCTTGAGCAGCTCCACCATGCGCTGGCCGCGGGCCAGCTGGGCCTGCGTCGCCTTGTCGAGCTCGCTGCCGAACTGGGCGAACGCGGCCATCTCGCGGTACTGCGCGAGGTCCAAGCGGAGCGAGCCGGCCACGGCCTTCATCGCCTTGATCTGAGCCGACCCGCCGACACGGGAGACTGACAGGCCCACGTTGATGGCCGGCCGGATGCCCGAGTAGAAGAGGTCGCTCCCCAGGTAGATCTGCCCGTCGGTGATCGAGATGACGTTCGTGGGAATGTACGCCGACACGTCGCCGGCCTGGGTCTCGATGATCGGCAGGGCCGTGAGGCTGCCGCCGCCCTTCTCCTTGCTGAACTTCGCCGCCCGCTCCAGGAGCCGGGAGTGCAGGTAGAACACGTCGCCCGGGTACGCCTCGCGGCCCGGCGGGCGCCGCAGCAGCAGCGAGAGCTGACGGTACGCCGTCGCATGCTTCGACAGGTCATCGTAGATGATCAGGCCGTGCCGGCCCGTGTCGCGGAAATATTCGCCCATCGACACGCCGGCGTAGGGGGCGAGGTACTGCAACGAGGCCGGGTCGCTGGCTGTGGCGGAGACGACGATGCTGTACGCCATGGCCCCGGACTCTTCGAGTATCTTGATGACGCGCGCCACCGTGGAGCGCTTCTGGCCGATGGCGACGTAGATGCAGATGACGTTTTGGCCCTTCTGGTTGATGATGGTGTCCACGGCGATTGCAGTCTTGCCGGTCTGCCGGTCACCGATGATCAGCTCCCGCTGGCCACGCCCGATGGGGATCATCGCGTCGATGGCCTTGATCCCGGTCTGCAGCGGCTCGCGCACGGGCTGGCGTTCGATCACCCCGGGCGCCCTGACCTCCACGCGGCGGAACTCCTTGGCCTGGACCGGCCCCTTGCCGTCCAGCGGGGCGCCGATCGGATCCACCACCCGCCCGACGACGGCCTCCCCGACGGGGACTTCCGCAATTCGGCCCGTCCTCTTGACGAGATCCCCCTCCTTGATATGCTCGTCGGAGCCCAGAATCACCGCGCCGACGTTGTCCTCTTCCAGGTTCAGCGCGATCCCCTTGAGCCCGCCGGGAAACTCCAGCAGCTCGCCGGCCATCGCCCCGTCCAGTCCGTAGACCTTGGCGATGCTGTCCCCGACCTGGAGCACGGAGCCGACTTCGGCCACGTCTACCTGCTTCTCGAAGGACTTCACCTGATCCCGGATGATTGAACTGATCTCTTCCGCCTTGATCTGCATGCGTGCTGCTCCTTGGGCTCTAGCGTGCGGCTACGTTCGTGTGAGGATGGACCGCAGACGTTCCAGTTGCCCGCGGACCGTTCCGTCGTACACCCGGCTGCCGAAGCGAATCTCCAGCCCGCTGATCACGTCGGGATCAACCTGGACCGCCAAGTCGACCTGGCCGCGCGTCGCCTGCTCGAGCCGCTTCCGGATCGCGGCTTGTTGCGCATTGGAAAGCGGCCGGGCGGCTACGACCTGGACCGCCTTGCGATTGGAGGCCTGGTCGGCGAGCTTGCCGAAGGCGTCGCTGATCTCCCGGATGAAGACGATGCGGTTCTTGCGGACGACGTGGGCGAGGAACCGGCTGGTGATCGGCGGGCACCCGGCCTTGGCCGCCACTTGATTGACGACAGCGGCCTTCTCCTCCTTGGTAAAGACCGGACTCAACAGCAGGGCGCGGAACTCACGGGAGGCGGCGAAGGTTTCGGTCAACAGACGGAGCGCCGCGGCGGTCGAGCCGATCCCGGACGGATCCTGTAAGTCGAACAGAGCCTTCGCGTATCGCCGTGCAACCGCCGTCTGGACCACTTGTCAGTAACCGCCTTGCTGGTGTCAGTTCGTGCTGGCAGGCTGACTCAAGGGAGGCGCACCGTAACACGAAAGCCCAATGCTGTCAAGCAGTTCGCCCCGTTTCAGTCCGCACGGCGTCCGGCTTCGATGATCCCGCCGCCCAGCACCCGGTCTCCCTGATAAAAGACCGCAGACTGTCCTGGACTGAGGGCCCGCTGGGGCGAGTCAAACTCGACGCGCAGCCGCCCGTCCCCCAGCGGCCAGATCGTGGCCGGAGCCGCCAGGCTCGCGTAGCGGACCTTGACCTCGGCGCGAACCGGTTCGGCCAGCCCATCCACGCTCAGGAGGTTGAGATCGCCGACGAGGCAGGAGGACTCCAGCAGATCTTCCTCAGGACCTACCACGACGGTATTGCTGGCGGCGTTCACGCGCACGACGTAGAGGCGCTGCGCCGCCGCGAGCCCAAGCCCGCGTCTTTGGCCCGGAGTATAGAACGGCACTCCGCGATGTACACCCAACACCCCCCCATCCGTGCCGACGAACGGCCCTGGCCGCGCGGCTTGCGGGGCCTGCTCCTCCAGGAAACTGCGATAGTCACCCTTTGTCACGAAGCAGATCTCCTGGCTCTCCTTGACCTCGTCCGCCGGCAACCCGATCGCTTCCGCCTTGGGCCACACGTCCTCCTTGCGCATGCCGCCGACGGGAAAGTGGATGCGCGGCAGCCATGCTCGGTTCAGGCGGTACAGGAAATAGCTCTGGTCTTTCCTGGGATCCCCTCCCTTATGCAAGTGCAGCCGCCCCAGGTCGTCAGGCAGGAGCCGCGCGTAATGGCCGGTGGCAACGTAGTCCGCCCCCAAGTCCCGTGCGGCCTCCATGAGGCATCCGAACTTCACCCGCTCATTGCACCGCACGCAGGGGTTCGGCGTCAGGCCCGCCGCGTAGCCATCGATGAAGTCCTGCACGACCGCCGAGCGGAAGCGATCCCGGACGTCGAGGACCTGATGCGGAATGCCCAACTGCTGGGCCACAAAGCGGGCGATGCCGATCTTGCAACAGCCCCGCTCCTGCCACTTCTTCGAGGTCGTCGCATCGCCCTCAGGCTCCCATGTCTGAAGCGTGACTCCCTGGACCTGATAGCCCTGCTCCACGAGGATCGCCGCGGCGACGGCGCTGTCCACCCCGCCCGACATGCCGACCACAACCGTCTTCTTCATCATTGCAGAGCCTCGCCCCGTTGTGAAACGCTGACCTTCGCCGCATGCGGCGCGGCCTCTCGCGGCTCTTGCACGCTTTTACTCTTGGTTCCCCCCTCCGCCTCGCAGTTCCCGTGCAACTGCACTCCCTCTTCCACTTTGAGGAGGGGCGCCTTTAGGTCGCCGTTCAGCGTCGCGGACGGCAGGAGGTGTACCCGTTCGGCCGCCGTCACGTTCCCGTTGATCGTCCCGCTGCTGACGATCGTTCCTGCGTTGATGTCCCCTTCGATGAACGCATGCTCGCCGAGGATCACAGTGCCCTTCGAATAGATGGCGCCGGACACCATGCCGTCGATGCGGACCGTACCTTCGAAGGTCAAGGTCCCCTTGAACTCAAACCCCCGCGCCAGAAAGGTGAACGTTTCCTCCCCGGCCATTGCGAGTTCTTTGTGCTTGCTGGTCGATCCGAACATGCTGTCCAAGAGCCCGGCTTAGGCGCCGCGCACCCGCGCGACGTCGGTCAGTTGCTGTTGCTGGGCCCCCTCGCGCGCCCCGTCCAGGGCCCTGGCCCCTCCCCGCCCTTCCACATCGCACATCCCGTGCAAGCGGACCCCTTCCTCGACGGAGAGCAAAGGGGTCTTGATGGTCCCCGTCACAAGCCCGGTGGCCAGAAGTTGGACCTTCTCGGCGGCGACGATGTTCCCGTTGATCTGGCCCCCGCAGACCACGACATCGGCGTTGATGTCCCCTTCGATGACCGCATGCTCGCCGACCATCAACGTGCCTTTCGTATGGATCTCCCCTTCCAGCCGGCCATCAATGCGAATCGTCCCTTCGAAGTGGATGATCCCCTTGAACTGCGCCCCCTTGCCGAGGAAGGTGAACGGCTCGTCGCCGTTCATTGTGTACAGGTTGTCCTTCTCGTGTTTTGACCACATAGGTGTTCCTGATCCTCCCTAGCCCACCGTCTTCATCGTGGAGCTGACGCGGATAGGCGTGACATAACCGCCAGCGGGCACTCTGCTCACCTCGGACTGCTCCGCCTTCTTGGCCATCTCTAGGCTGCCGTTGAAGAGCACACCTTCTTCGATCGAAAGCAACGGCGCCTTGACCGACCCATTCAAAGCGGCTGGCGCCAGCAGCCTGACCTTGCCGGACGCCACTACGTCGCCAGTGATCTTACCACGGCTGATCACTGTGCCGGCAGTCACCTGGGCTGTGATGACCGCATCCTCCCCGATGACCAGCACTCCTTCCGTGTGGATTTCCCCTTCCAGCCGACCATCAATGCGAACCGTCCCGTTGTACGTGATCACGCCTTTGAACTCGACCCCGCGCCCCACAAAGGCGACCACTTTGCCTTCTCTGTCTCCGGAGGACTGCTCCTCCAACTCTTCGTCCTGTTTCTCCGTCATCTCACCCATTTTCCACATTGTATGACTCCTTAAATTATAATACTTGTTTAATATAACCTACGAATCTATCCCATAATCAAATCAATCACCCGCTCCAGATCGGCCGGAGAATAATACTCAATGACGATCTTCCCTCCTGTTTTCCCCTCGATCAGCCGCACCTTGGTACCCAGCCGCCGTGCCATCCGCTCCTCGATCTCGCTGGGCCGGCGGCCCTTGCGCGCTTGGGCTGAGCGGCCCGCGCGGTGGTTGGACCGCACCAACCGTTCGAGGTCCCTCACAGACAGTCGTTCCGTCACGGCGCGTCTCCCCAGGCGAACCTGCTGGTCCGGATCGGAAACGGCCAGCAGGACCTTCGCATGCCCCAGGGACAACTGGTCGTTTTCGACCCATACCTGCACCTCCGACTGGAGCGACAGGAGCCGCACGGTGTTGGCGATCGACGAGCGCTCCTTGCCAAGTTGCTTGGCGACCGCCTCCTGCGTGAGCCCGAACTCCTTGATGAGGCGCTGGTAGGCCCGGGCAGCCTCCAGCGGGTTGAGATCCTTGCGCTGGAGGTTTTCGATCAGTGCCATCTCCATCGCCTCGGCATCCGTGGCGGGACGAACGATGGCCGGAATTTTTTTCAGGCCCGCGAGCTTGGCCGCGCGCCAGCGGCGCTCGCCAGCGATCAGCTCGTAGCCGCCGTCCCCTAGACGCCGCACCAGGACCGGCTGCAGCACGCCTTTCACCTTGACCGAGTTGGCCAGCTCTTCGAGCTCGGCCGCATTGATGGCACGGCGCGGCTGGAAGGGGTTGGGTGAGACGAGGGAGAGCGGGATCTCCTCGATCTCATCCCGCCCCCCGGTGGCGACGGGAATCAGCGTTTGCAGGCCTCTACCGAGCGCCTTTTTTTGCATGAGCCAGGACTTCCTTGGCCAGGCCCAGGTACGCTTGCGCCCCGGCGGACGCGACGTCGTACATGAGCACCGGCGCCCCGTGGCTGGGTGCCTCCGCCAGCCTGATGTTGCGGGGGATCACGGTCTTGAACATCGTATCTGAAAAATGCTTACGTATCTCCTCGGCTACCTGCCAGTGGAGGTTGTTCCTCCCGTCGAACAGGGTCAGCAAGACGCCTTCGATGCCCAGCGTCTTATTCAAGGACCGGCGCACCATCTCGACGGTCTGCATCAACCGCCCGAGTCCCTCCATCGCATAGAACTCGCACTGGACAGGGACCAGCACGCTATGGGCGGCGACCAGAGCGTTCACGGTAAGGAGCCCCAGCGCCGGCGGGCAATCCACCAGCACGAATTCATATTGGCTGGACGCATCCTCCAGGGCCTGTCGGAGAATCAACTCCCGGTTTGCCACCGGAGTCAGCTCGACTTCCGCCGCAGCCAGGTCCGCTTCGGAGGGGACCACGTCAACCCGAGGAACGGCTGCCTTCACGAGCACTTCCGAGACCTTCCGGCCTCGGACCATGACGTCATACGTCGAAAGCGAGATGCCCTCCAAGTCGACCCCAATGCCGCTCGTGGCGTTTGCCTGCGGATCCAGGTCCACCAGGAGGACGGTCCGTTCCGCCACCGCCAAGGAGGCCGCCAGGTTGATGGCGGTGGTGGTCTTGCCGACCCCCCCTTTTTGATTGGCAATGGCGATAATCCGCCCCATCGAAGAGGCCCATGCTAGCAACTGAGCGAGAAGGTGTCAACGAAATGACGTTGTTCCACGTGGAACAATGAAGAACGACAAAGCGTCAGGGCTGGTCCTGCTGCCGAGCCACCCGGGCGTGCTCATGCGACTTCCCCGTCGAAGCCCCGCAGACTCGGGTGTGCCGCCTTCCGCTCCGCCCGGGTCCCGCTCGGCATCTCCCGCTCCCTGCAACGGGTCACCAGCCAAGGCGGTTTCCCTGTCGCAGCCCTGCAGTTGCAGGCAAGACCAGGTTATGGACGCTGTCCAGAAGAAACGGTAATGGGTTTGAGCAGCGTGAGGGTGCGGGGATCGTTCGTGAAGGGAAGCGTGAAGGATTCTTGCCGGATGAGCCGGTACCCAGGCGGGGCGACCTGCAGGGGGCTGGCTCGAAACAGCAGCACCGTGCCATCGGAGGCCAGCAACCGGGGAGATTCGGCTAACAGCAGTTCCGGTTTCAGGGCACGGGTCGTCACGAGGTCGAACGGCCCGGTCTGGCCCGCTTTAAGGTCCTCGATCCGGATGATCAAGACCGATACGCCGGTCACCCCCAGCAGGCCGATCATATGGTGAAGAAAAGCCGCTTTCTTCGGGGAGGGTTCGAGCAGCGTGACCGCCAACTCCGGATCGTGAAGCTTCAGCACCAACCCGGGAAACCCCGCGCCCGAGCCCACATCCAGGACGCGGAGCCCTGGGCCCGGCCGGATCAGCCCAGGACCCACCTTGAGGACCTTGAAGGCAGCGAGCGAGTCGAGGAAGTGCTTGGCAATAATGTCGGCTTCCTTGGTCAGGCCGGAGAGGTTGACCTTGGCATTCCAGCGCACCAGTTCCTGGAGATAGAGGATCAGTCTGGCGACGGTGTGGGGGGACAGGGGAACGCCCAGTTGGAGTCCCCCCTCCATCAGGGCTGAAGCCGGCGAGGAAGACTGGCCTGGAGCCGGTGGGCTAGGGGGCATGTTCCACGTGGAACATTGACGCGACTAGGCGGCGCTGCGCCGGGACCGCTCCAGTGCGACCTGGAGGAGAGAGATGGCGGCAGGGGTCACCCCCTCGATCCGCGAGGCCTGCCCGAGAGAATGGGGGCGGACGCTTTGGAGCTTCTCCAGGACTTCCCGCGAAAACCCCTTGACGGAAGTGTAGTCAAAATCAGGAGGGATTCTGCGCGACTCCAGCCGCTTGAAGTTATCCACATCATGGGATTGACGGTGGATATATCCCTCGTACTTGGCCTGGATCTCGACCTGCTCACGGACGTCCGCGTCGGGATGGCCATTCACCGCGGCCAGCCCGATCACCGCCTCGTAGTCCAGTTCGGGACGTCGCAGGAGGCCCTCAAGGGTGATGGCGGCCCCTAGGCTTTCCAGCCCCAAGGCCTCGGCACGAGCCAGGAACTCAGGGGTCAGCCTGGGGCGGGTCTTTCGGAACCGCTCCCGCTCCCGGGAGATGGCATCCCGCTTCTCGCAGAACCGCCGGTACAAGCCCTCCGGGATCAGTCCTAACCGGTGGCCGGTGTCCGTCAATCGCAGGTCGGCGTTATCTTGGCGCAAGAGCAGACGGTATTCGGCCCGCGAGGTGAACATGCGGTACGGTTCGCGGGCGTCCTTGGTGATGAGATCGTCGATCAGCACCCCGATGTAGGCGTCCGAGCGGTCCAGGACGCAGGGCGCCTCGCCCCGGATCTTGAGAACGGCGTTGATGCCGGCCATGAGCCCCTGTGCGGCTGCCTCTTCATATCCAGACGTGCCGTTGATCTGCCCCGCGTGGAAGAGCCCTTCGACCAGCTTCGTCTCCATCGTGGGATGAAGCTGGCGCGGCGGGAAATAGTCATACTCCACGGCATACCCCGGCCTGAGCATCCTGGCACTCTCCAGGCCCGGGATGGTTTTCAGGAAGGCGGCCTGGACGTCCACCGGCAAGCTCGTCGAGATGCCGTTCGGGTAAAACTCATTCGTGTCCAGGCCCTCCGGTTCGATAAAGATCTGGTGGCGGGACTTGTCGGCGAACCGCACCACCTTGTCCTCGATCGACGGGCAGTAGCGCGGGCCCGTGCCCTCGATCACGCCAGTGAACATTGGCGAACGGTCCAGGTTGTCCTGGATGATGCGGTGCGTCTCGGCATTCGTGTACGTGAGGTGGCAGCAGACCTGCGGCATCGGGATCCGTTCCGTGCGAAACGAGAATGGCGTCGGCGGGTCGTCGCCCGGCTGCGGAGCCAGGAGCGAGAAGTCGATGGTGTCCCGGTCCAGGCGTGGCGGGGTGCCGGTCTTGAGCCGCCCCACCGCGAAGCCGAAGTCGCGCATGCAGTCCGAGAGGTGCTCGGCCGCGTCTTCACCGGCCCGGCCGGCAGGGAAGTGGTTTAACCCTACGTGAATTAATCCCTTAAGGAAAGTGCCCGTTGTCAGGATGACGGCCTCGGCGGCGAGCCGGGCACCCGCGCCGGTGACGACCCCGCTGACTCGCCCACCGACCGTCTCGATCCGATCCACGGTCCCGCGGCAGATCGTGAAGCCCGGCTGCGCGCGCAGCGTGGCCTGCATCGCCAGCCGGTACTGCTTCTTGTCGCACTGCGCCCGCAGCGAACGCACGGCCGGCCCGTTCCGCGTGTTGAGCATGCGGAACTGGATGCCGGTCTTGTCGGTATTGCGACCCATCTCTCCGCCCAGCGCGTCGATCTCCTTCACGAGGTGGCCCTTGGCGATGCCGCCGATCGCGGGATTGCAGGACATCTGCGCGATCTTGTCCTCCTCCATCGTGAGCAGGGCCGTGCGTGCGCCCATGCGGGCCGCGGCCAGCGCGGCCTCGCAGCCGGCGTGACCGCCGCCGACTACGATCACGTCGAAACGGTCGTCGTGCGCCCGGATGATCATTTCCCGATGCAGAACTCCTTGAAGATGCGGTCGAGGATGTCGTCCGTCGTCGTCTCGCCGATGATTTCGCCGATCGCGTTGATGGCCACCCGCAGATCCGCCGCGATGCACTCGGCCGCCATGTGCCGCCGGACCGACACACGCGCCTGATCGAGCGAGGTCTTGGCCCGCTCCAGGGCCGAGCGGTGCCGCAGGTGGGTGATCAGCACGCCCTCGCTCGGCTCCAACCCCTGCGTGAGCACGGTGTCGCGGATCGCGTCCCGCAGCTCGTCCAAGCCGGCCCCCGTGGTCGCCGAGGTCCAGACGGTCCGGCGTGGCCCGGCGAAACCCTTGAAGTCCGCGGGCTCCACGCGGGGTAGAAGGTCCGCCTTGTTCACGACCAGCACCGCCGACTTCTCTTGGAGCAACTCCAACGTGCGACGGTCTTCAGGATCGAGTGGCATGCTCCCGTCGAGGACCACCAAGACCAGCTCGGCGCGGGCCAGCGCGTCGTGCGTGCGGCGCACCCCTTCGAGCTCGACGATATCCTGGGTCTCCCGCAGGCCGGCCGTGTCCTGCAGGCGCACGGGGATGCCGCGCACATTGACGAACTCCTCCAGGACGTCCCGCGT
This sequence comes from Nitrospirota bacterium, assembly GCA_005877565.1. Classification (GTDB taxonomy): domain Bacteria; phylum Nitrospirota; class Nitrospiria; order Nitrospirales; family NS-4; genus NS-12. Next base: position 6,883 of record VBOK01000183.1, on the reverse strand, counting down.
CGTACCGGGGATTGGCGTCACGATCGCGCGGTCCGCCCTTGCCAGCGCGTTCAGCAGGCTGGACTTGCCCACGTTGGGCCGCCCGACCAGCGCGGCCGTCACGCCTTCCCGCAGGATGCGCCCGTCCTCGGCGGTCCGGATGAGCCGCTCGACGCGCTCGGCAACCTTTTCAATGCCAGCGGCCAGGGCCTGCGGTGAGATGAACGTGATGCCCTCGTCGGAAAAATCGATGCCGGCCTCGATCTCCACCAACAGGCGCGTCAGGCCTTCACGGATCCGGCCGAGCTCGTCGGATAGGGCCCCTCGGAGCTGCTCCAACGCAACCCGCAGGCCGGTCTGCGACCGGGCCTGGATCAGGTCTATGACCGCCTCCGCCTGCGCGAGGTCCAGCCGGCCGTTGAGGAACGCGCGCTTCGTGAACTCGCCCGGCTCGGCCAGCCGCGCACCGCTGCGGATCAGCACCTCAAGTCCCAAGCGGAGCACCAGGGGACCGCCGTGGCAATGGAACTCCACTACGTCCTCGCACGTGTAGCTGCGGGGCGCCTTCATGACGGCGACCAAGACCTCGTCGATACGCGCGCTGGTGTCGGGCGCGCGCAGCTCGCCGTGATGCAGCGTGTGGGTCTTGTAGTCACAGACCGTCCGGCCTCCGGAGCCGACGAAGACCGCCGAGGCAATGTCGATGGCCTTTTCGCCGGACAGCCGGATGATACCGATCCCGCCCTCACCAGGCGGAGTGGCAATCGCGCAGATCGTGTCACCGACATTCATGGGGGGTCATTTAGTAGCCGGAACCGCAGTCCTGGGCAAGAGGTACCGGTCCGTGATGACTTGCTGGGCGATCGTGAGTACGTTATTCGTCAACCAGTAGAGCACGAGCCCGGCCGGGAAAGTGATGAACAGGAACGTGAGGAACACCGGCAGCAGCAGCATGATCTGCGCCTGCTTGGGGTCCATGGTGGTCGGCTGGATCTTCTGTTGGATGAACATGGTAACCCCCATGAGGATCGGCAGAACGTAGTAGGGGTCCTGCACTGAGAGATCCTTCACCCATAGGATGAACGGCGCCTGCCTGAGCTCAATGGTCATGTACAGGATATTGAAGAGCGCGACGAACACGGGGATCTGGAAGAACATCGGCAGGCAGCCGCCGACCGGGTTCACCTTCCGCTCCTTGTAGAACTTCATGAGTTCCTTGTTGAGCCGCTCGCGGTCATCGGCGTACTTCTTCTGCAGCGCCATCATCTCTGGCTGCACGGCCGCCATGGCTTTCATCGACTTGTAGCTCTTGTACGCCAGGGGTGCGAGCAGCAGCTTTATGAAGACCGTGATCAAGATGATCGCGACTCCGTAGTTATGCGTGATCTCGTGGAGGTAGCGGATCGCATAGAACAGGGGCTTGGCCACCGCCCGCACGATGGACCAGCTCCCGTAGATGAACCAGCCGAAGTCGATCGTCTCCTCCAGTTCGAGCTTGAGGACTGCCAGCGTGTCGTATTCCTTCGGGCCGACATAGAGCCGGTACTTGCTGCGCAGTGGCCCGGCGGTAGCCGGGGTGCGCAGACCCACCGACACCAGCTTCTCGCCTTCCTTGCGCACGACGGCGATGCGGGTCCCAGGATCGGCCGGGATCACGGCCGCCAGGAAGTACTTGTCCTGCAAGGCGGCCCAGGTCACCTGCCCCGCCCGGAGATCTTCCTTATCAGGAGTCGTCCTGTCTAGCTTGCCGCTGATGAACGTGGCCGGGCCGATGAAGCCGACGAAGCCCTGCTGCCACTCATGGATCCCGAAGTTCGTGCCGAGCGACAGGGTGGTCGAGCTGGCCACGCCGGCGGTCTCCACGACCAGGTCCACCAGGTAGCTGTTGTGGTGGAAGGTGAGGCGCTTGCTGACCTGCACACCCGTCTCCGGATCCGCGTAGGAGAAGCCGATGTCGGCGGCGGGCTGGGCCGCGCTGAGGGCGACGTCTTTGCCCGATACTGCATAGAGCCCTCGAGAGAGTCGCTCCTGCAGTTTGCTGTCCGGGACCTCCACGGTCAACGGGAGCGTGAGCGACACGTCCTTCGCCAGGGGGGGCACGAGCTGGATGGGCTTGGGGTCCTTGGGGTCGCTCGTCAAATACCGTTTGAGCTCCCAGCGCTTGATCACCCCGCCGCGGTTCGAGAGCACGACCTTGACGAGATCGGTCTCGACCGTCACCTCCTGTTCGCGCGCCTCAGTGGCCGATGTCGGCACCCGGGCAGACGGGGCGGGGGTGGGCAGGACCTGCGCGGAAGGCACGGCGGGCACCGTCGCCGTGGCCGGCGCGCCGGCGTCCTTCTTCGGGGCGACGGCCCTGGACGCCGCCGGAGCCGGCCGTCTGGCGAGGCCCATCTTCTCCAGCAAATACGGATAGAGCACGATGACGGCCATCGAGAGGACGAGGAAGAGGATGATGCGCTTTTCCATATGACTCTTCCTCAGCGGACTGGGTCGTAGCCCCCACGATGGAACGGATGGCACTTGAGCAAGCGCCACACAGCTAGGACGAGGCCCCGCGCCAGACCATGGCGCACCAGCGACTCGCGCGCATAGGTCGAGCATGTGGGCGCGAATCGGCAGCAGGGCGGACCGAGCGGCGAGAGCCACCGCTGATAGAAGGCGATCAAAGCCACGAGGATCCGCGTCATGGGGTGCCCCCTGGGGCCAGCAGCTTCGCCCGCGCCAAGAGCGCCTTCCAGCTTTCGCGCAGGTACTCGGCGGGCTCGATCACGGATTCCCGTTTCGGCAAGATCAGCAAGTCCAGGCCAGCCGACAGCCGAGGCAGGCTCAGGCGAGCCAACTCCCTAAACCGTCGCTTGGAGCGGTTGCGCCACACCGCACCGCCCAGTTTCTTGCCCACCACCACCCCGACGCGCGTGTGGGCCAAGGCATTCCGGCGGTAGAGCAGGGTGAACAGCGGGCACGACACCCGCCTGCCTTCCTTGAGAACCAACCGGATCGCAGCGCTGTTACGAAGGAGATACGGGGAGCGGGCGGAGCGGGGCGAAACCACCGATCTCCGAGTCAGACGGTCAGCCTGTGCCGTCCCTTGGCCCTACGGCGTGCCAGGACCTTGCGACCGCCTTTGGTCTTCATCCTTTCGAGGAACCCGTGCGTACGTTTTCGCGCCAAATTCGAGGGCTGCCGCATCGTGGCGGACATGCGAAACCTCCCAACTGAACTCGTTGGACCGGCACGTGGATCAGCTGTGCCGGATACTCAATACCTTTGGCCGTACTCTATCAATGCCGAAGGCGCATTATAAGAGTGGTGCCAGTGGGTGTCAATCGCGTAGCCGAGCTAGTCCGGAGCCAGATCCCGGATCGCCTGCAGCAATTCCACCGGATCGATCGGCTTATGAAATGTGCGCTTGGCTCCCAGGATCCTTGAGACGTCGAAGAAGAACTCGCGCCGCACCTCCCGATCCGTACCGGAGATGGCGATGATCTTCGCCTGGGGAAAGTCCCGTTTCAATTCATTGATGACTTCCATGCCGTCTTTCACCGGCATCATGATATCGGTGATGATCAGGTCCGTGGGGTTTTCCCGGTAAAGTGCGATCCCTGTGACTCCGTCCCGGGCCCTGATTACCTCGTGGCCTGCTCCCTCGAGAATCTGCCCGAAGAGGTCCAAGGTCTGCACGTCATCATCGATGAACAGAATCCTGGCCATTCCTCCATCCTGTTACTGCAGTCAGTCTCCCTCATCCGGCGCGCCGCCGGATCGGGCCAGGTCGTCCATCGCAATCGTGTCGGGGTTCAGCTTGCCAGCCGCCTTGGTCATGCGGTCGAAGGTCTCATCGAATGAGAGCGGTTCGGCCTCCTTGGGCCGGAAGCGAATCGGATTGATCCGCGCGACGACGAAGCTCTTGAGGTACGGGCTGGTGAGGCCTCTGGCCTTCAACGCCTCGACCTTCTGGACGACCAGGTCGTCCAGCGCCAGCACGGTTTTGGCCCGCGCCTGGCGGGCCTCCAACGCAGCGCGCAAGGAGCCCTTCATGAACTGATCCACGCGCTTGAGCACCGGATGGTAAGCGCCGCCGCTGAACCGCGGCCGCTCCTCGTAACAGAGGCCCAGCGTGATGAGGGCCGGCTCCTCGAACTCCAGCGCGTAAGTCTCCTCCGTGGCGCTGTCGAGCCTCGCCAGCTCCTTGTACATACGGATGACCTCCAGCGCCTTCTCCCGCAAATTGTGTGCCTTCTCGGTGTTCAGCGCAAGGATCTGATAGGCCGCAGCGGCCTCCGGCACCACGATCGCCGTGATGCTCTTCGCGCCCAGGGTCTTCATGGCCGAGAGGCGATGGTGGCCGTTCGGCGTCCAATATCTGGCCGTGCCTACTTGCGGCGCGCGCACCGCGATGATCGGATCGAGGAAGCGCCCGAGCTTGCCGATCACGGCCTCGAGCTTGCGGACGTGCGTCTCCGAGAGGTTGCGTTGGTAGGGGGTGGGCTCCACCTTCTCAATCGGGAGCGCGGCCATGAGGAGCCAGCGTCCGCCGAAGGGCTCACGGTATACGGCGAGCACCTTCCCGCCGTCGTCCTCGATCGCGCGATGGAGTTCGGCGATCTCTCCTGGAGGCGCCGCCGCCAGCAGCTCCGCCGCCGCCAGCCCAGTCGAGACCCCAGCGGTCTTCCGCCGCCGCACGGTGCCCGTGTCCTTTGCTTTCCGTGGTCTTCGCTCCGCCATAGGGACGTACCTATAGTAGAGGAGCCCGTCGCAAAAGAAAAGCTCGTGGTGCCACCGTGCTTGCTATCGTCTCCTGCTTTCTGTAGCCTACGCTCTGCTTTGCTGTCCTGCCAGAGGAACTCATCCGTGAAACGCCTTGCGCGCGCCCGTTCGTTGATAGTGGCTCTTGCCGCCTTGCTCACCGCGCCGGTTGCGCCTGCAGAAATCCAGAACCTGTCGCTCCCTCCGCAGCCCGCCGGCGGGCCGACCACGGGCGAATACTGGGCATTGATCATCGGCATCGACAACTACCACCATGAGCTTCCGTTGCAGACCGCAGTCAAGGACGCGATGGAGGTGCGCGACGAACTCGCGCAGCGCTACGGGGTCCGGCGCGAGCGGCTCATCGCGCTGTTCAACGAGCAGGCCACGAGGCAGAACATTGCCTATGCCCTCTTTCGCCTGGGCAACGAAGCGAAACCTGACGATGTTGTTCTGATCTACTTCGCCGGCCACGCGCAATACGACAAGGACGACCGTCTGCAGTGGTGGGTGCCGGTTGAGGGGGCGCCCCAGACGCCGGAGACGTTGCTGACGGACGCCGCAATCCAGGAAGAACTGCAGGACAGGAAAGCCAATCAGGTGCATCTGTTTCACGTGATGGCCGGGGTCGCGAGGGAGGTCCGCCTCGCCCCACCAAACCTCCAGGCTGAACGTCAGGCCCTTGAACAAGAACAACGGCAGGCGGAAGAGCACGCGAAATTGGACGCTGCAAGACGGCAGGAGGAGGAACGCAACAGGCTCGCCGCAGAAGAAACCAGGCGCGCTGCAGAGGAACAAGCCCGGCTGGAGGCCGAGCGGGTGGCCCGCGAGCAGGAAACGCTGGACAAACAACAAGCTGAGCAAAAACGATTAGAGACGGAACGCAACCGACTCGCTGAAGAAAAAGCCCGACAAGACGCGGCGGAGCAAGCCCGGCAGGAGGCGGAGAGGCACGCCACGCAGGAGCGCCTCGCCCGGGAGCAGGAAGACCGTGCCAAGAAGCAGGCTGAGCAACAAGCTCTCCTCCGCGAAGAGGCGCAGCGCAAGCTGACTGAAGAACGCCGCCGCACGGAAGAGCGCTCGAAGCCGATTGAAGAGGCTCGCGTGCGACCCTTTACGCCTCTTATACCCCCGCCTGCAGGCCAGGAGCTGATCGGTAAGGACGGCTCACCGATGGTGCTGGTGCCCGCCGGCGAGTTCACGATGGGCGGCGACAGTATTGATAACCCCAGACACCCGGTCTATCTCGACGCTTTCTATATGGACAAGTACGAAGTCACCACCTCGCGCTACGCCAGATTCCTGCAGGCGACCGGGCGACAGCTGCCGTTTAAATGGAGCGAGGCGGGCTTGGTGAGCCATGGGGACCGGCCCGTCATTGGCGTGACATGGGAGGATGCTGACGCCTACTGCCGGTGGGCCGGTACGCGCCTGCCGACCGAAGCCGAATGGGAGAAGGCCGCCCGTGGCACGGACGGCCGAGAATACCCCTGGGGCAACGAGGCGCCGACGTCCCGGCACGCGAACTTCAACAAGTGCTGCGAGTGGAAAGGCTACGACGTGCTTGCCATCGTCGGGAGTCTGGAGGCCGGACGGAGCCCCTATGGGATCTACGACCTGGCGGGCAATGTCTCGGAATGGGTGGCGGACTGGTATGACAAGACCTCCTACAAGTACGAGCTGGACCGGAATCCGAAAGGGCCCGCAGACGGTGAGGAGAAGGTGGTGCGAGGCGGGTCGTGGTACGACTCCGGGCTACTCCAACGTTCCGCGCTTCGGTCGCGGAGTTACCCGTCGGCCCCCAGCACCGACCGCGGGTTCCGCTGCGCCAAAGACGCCAAGTAAAATGGTGGAGGCGCCGGGAGTTGAACCCGGGTCCGAAGACCGTCAGCGAAGGGCTTCTACATGCGTAGCCGCCGATTTGGGGGTTCGCTTCCGTCCACGCCCTGCGGCAGGCTTAGAACGGTTGCTAGCCCAGTGTGTCTCGCCCGTCGCCGCTGAGCACCAGCGCCGGACCAGCCCGCTATCGTCGCCTCTTCCCCCGCGCAGGCATCAGGAGAGAGACGTCACCGCTTAATTAAGCAGCGAGTGCCAGCTCTTGGTTGGCAGTTATGTTTTCCGGACTTTTACGAGTTCCCGGAGCTCGGCATGCCAC
>VBOK01000161.1 GCA_005877565.1 Nitrospirota bacterium | reverse complement strand
GACGTAGTCCGGCGCGTAGAGGATGCCGCGCTCCTCGAGGCGCCTGGCGTCGGACGGGTTTTCCAACTGATTGTTGGCGGCGCCCGCGATTGCGCGACAGCGCAACTTGGGGATCGTCTTGCGGTTGAGCACGCCACCCAGCGCGCACGGCGAGAGGACATCGCACTCTGTCTGCAGGATTTCGTCGGGCTCGACCCGCCAGGCCTCAAACTCGCGCCGCGCCAGCATGGCCCGCTGGGGATCCGTATCGGAAAGGATGACCCGGGCACCAGCGGTCGCCAGCAGCTCCCCCAACGGATAGCCGACCTTCCCGACTCCCTGGATGGCCACCGTGCGATTCCGCACGGACGGGTCTCCGTACATCTCCTTGAGACAGGTCTCGATGGCATAGAGCACGCCCTTCGCTGTCGGATAGGACGGATCGCCGCTGCCGCCTTTTTTCCGTTCAGGCCCTCGACCGCCCGCCCGAAGGCCCGCAGCAGGCCCTCGGTCTTCTTGCGCTGGGGATCACCGATGATCACGGCTTTCCCGCCGCCGAGCGGGAGCCCGGCCACCGCGGCCTTGTAAGTCATGGCCTGCGCAAGCCGCAGGACGTCCCGCAATGCCTCCTTCGACGAGGCGTAGGGCCACATGCGGACCCCGCCCAGGGCCGGACCGAGGACCGTGCTGTGGATCGCGATGATCGCACGCAGACCCACAGAGTCGTCCCGGCAGAACACGACCCGCTCGTGGCCGTCGCACTCCTTATCTTTCAGGATAACCATCGCATGTTCTCTCGACGAGTCGGCGCGAGGGGTTATAGCACAATTCACGCAGGGAGGACAGTGTCGCCGATGCGTGATGCAACGGGCTTGGTCGGTTTGACAATGTCAGGACTTCTCGGTAGACTCCCCCCATGACAAAACTGACCGCGTCCGAGCTCGAACACCTGTCGGAGGCAGAACTGCAGTCGCTGCTGATCCCCGACCTGTTGCCCCGGCACATCGCTGTCATCATGGACGGCAACGGCCGCTGGGCCGCCCAGCGGGGGCTGCCCCGGATGGCTGGACATACCGAAGGGATCAAATCCGTCCGGGAGTTGATCACGCTCTGCCGGGACCTCGGCATCAAGGCGCTGACGATCTACGCCTTCTCTCAGGAAAACTGGAGGCGGCCCGCGTCCGAAATCAACGCGCTGATGTCGCTGCTCGAGCACTACCTCCAGATGGAGATGGAAGCGCTCATCGAACAGGGCGCCCGCTTCCGGGCCATCGGGCGCATCAACACCCTGCCCGAATCCGCGCTGGCATGGGTGCGCAAAGTGGAGCGGGCGACCGCGCACCTCGACACGCTCAATCTGACCGTCGCGCTGAGCTACGGCGGGCGCTCGGAGATCGTGGACGCCGTCCGCCGGCTCGCCGAGGACGTGAAAGACGACGTCGTGAAGCCGGATCAGATCGACGAGGACCTCCTGGAAGGCTATCTCTCCACCCACGGGCTCCCCGATCCGGACCTCCTCATCCGAACGAGCGGCGAGACGCGCATCAGCAACTTCCTGCTCTGGCAACTCGCCTACACGGAGATGTACTTCACGCCCACGCTCTGGCCGGACTTCCGTCGGCGCGAGGCCCTGCTGGCCCTGCTCGATTACCAGCGGCGCGAACGGCGCTTCGGCCAGACCCGCGATCAACTCGACCCCCCGGACGACCAGGTCGATAAAAGGACCGCTTAGTGGATCCGCGGCGGGTCTACTCGGCCCTCGTCTTTTTTCCGCTGTTCTATCTGCTGGTACGTTACCTGCCACCGGTCGCCTTCTCGATCTTCGTCGCCACCGGTATCTTCCTGGCCCAATACGAGTACTACCGCTTGCACTTCCCGCACCGATTCTCCCCGCCCGTGGGTCTTGGCCTCCTGGCCGGGCTCCTGATCACCACCGGGTTCGCAGTCCCCGGCCTCCTGTCCGAACGGGCGACCATCACCTTCATCCTCATGGCGATTCTCCTGAGCCACACGCTATCGGGCCGCGGCTTCAAAACCGGGCTGCTCGACACCGCCGTGGTCGTGTTCGGGGCCTTCTATGTGGCGTGGCTTCTCGGCCACCTGATCCTGATTAACCGGCTTGCCAACGGGCCGTTTCTGATTTTCTTCCTTTTCCTGGTGACGTGGGCCAACGATACAGCCGCCTACTACGTGGGCACCCTGCTGGGTCGACATCCCATAGCGCCGGTCATCAGCCCGAGGAAGACCTGGGAGGGGGCTGTCGGTGGGTTGCTCGGGTCCGTCGCGGCCGCGTTTGCCTGCCGCGCCTGGTTCTTGGACTCACTGAGCCTGAGTGAGACCGTCGGGTTGGGACTCATGATCGGCCTGGCCGCGCCGCTCGGCGATCTCTGCGAATCCGCCCTGAAGCGCAGCGCCAGCGTCAAGGATTCCGGCCGGCTCATTCCCGGTCACGGCGGCATGCTGGATCGCGTGGACAGCTTGATCTTCACGACACCGGTATTCTACTATTGCCTCCTCGCGATGCGACCTTTCTGAGGGATCAGCGCATGAAGCGGATCGTCATCCTGGGTTCCACCGGGTCCATCGGCACCAACACCCTGGACATCATCAGCAAATTCCCTGAGAAGTTCCAGGCGGTCGGCCTCACGGCCCATGGCAACGTGGACAAGCTCGAAGAGCAGGTCCGGACGTTTTCCCCAGCCGTCGTCGCCATGGCCGACCGGGCCGCCGCGGAGCGCCTGCGCGCGCGGTGCAAGGGCCTGAAGACGACGATCCTGAGCGGGACGGATGGACTCCTGCAGACCGCCACGCTGGCGGAGGCTGATCTCGTCATCTCGGCCATCGTCGGCGGCGCCGGGCTCGTGCCCACGCTCGCGGCGATCACGGCCGGCAAGTTCATCGCCCTGGCGAACAAAGAGCCGATGGTGATGGCGGGGCGCCTCATGCAGGAGCAGGCCCGCAAGCACGGCGTTCGGATCTTCCCCGTGGACAGCGAGCACAGCGCGCTCTTCCAGTCCATGGAGGGGCACCGCGTGAAGGACATCCGCCGGCTCATCCTCACCGCCTCGGGCGGTCCGCTCTGGAATCTGACCAAGGAGCAACTGCGCGACGTCACGGTCGAGCAGGCCCTCAAGCATCCGAACTGGAAGATGGGCGACAAGATCACCATCGATTCGGCGACCCTGATGAACAAGGGCCTGGAGGTCGTGGAGGCCCGGTGGCTTTTCGACATCCCTGCCTCGAAGATCGAGGTGGTGGTTCACCGCGAGAGCATCATCCACTCGCTCGTCGAGTACGCGGACCGCTCGGTGATCGCCCAGCTCGGCCTTCCGGACATGCGGACCCCGATCGCCTACGCGATGAACTATCCGGAGCGCGTCCCGCTGGACCTCCCGTCTCTGAACCTGGCCCAGATCGGCACGCTCACGTTCTTCAATCCCGATCATGACCGGTTCCCCTGCCTCAAGCTGGGCTACGAAGCCCTGCGTGTCGGGGGCACGCTGCCCGCCGCCATGAACGCCGCCAACGAAGTGGCCGTGCAGGCCTTCCTGGACCGCCGGATCGGCTTCCTCGGCATCGCCGAGACCATCCGCCGGACCATGGACGCGCACAAGCCGGTCGAGATCTCAACGATCGAAGACGCGCTGCACACGGACGCCTGGGCGCGGACGAAAGCCGGCGAGGTTGTGAACACGCTGTCGTCGTCTGCCGCGGTGAAGTAATCTCGTCCGCCTCTGTGGTACACTAGGGAGCACGTTCACAAGAGAGCACATTGCGCATGCAAGCCATCCAGCACTACGGGTTCTACGCGCTCGCCTTCGTGATCGCCCTCGGCGCCCTCGTCGCCTTCCACGAATTCGGCCACTTTTGGGTCGCTCGACGCTGCGGAGTCAAGGTCCTGAAGTTCTCCATCGGCTTCGGGGCGAAGCTGGCCGGCCGCCAAGTCGGCGAGACTGAGTACGTCATCTCCGCGATCCCGCTCGGCGGCTACGTGAAGATGCTGGGTGAGGACCTCGGCGACGAGGTCAGCGAGGAGGATAAACAGCGGTCGTTTGCCCACGCGTCGCTCCTCAGGCGCTCGGCCATCGTCGCGGCCGGTCCGGTCTTCAATCTGCTGCTGGCCTATCTCATCTTCACGGCCTGGCTGGCGACCGGCGCGCCGCTGTTCGTACCGTCTTTCGCCGACTTGGCCTCCACCGTGGAAGCGGTCGTGCCCGGCTCCCCAGCCGAGGCCGCCGGCCTGCGCAAGGGCGACAAGATCGTCCAGATCGGCGACAAGCGCATCGCCACCTGGAACGAGATGACGGACATCGTCAAGCGCAACCCCAGCACGCCACTGCCGCTCGTCGTGGAGCGTGACGGACGCACCGAGACCCTGACGATCACGCCAGCCGCCAGGAAGGAGAGGCTGGCCGACGGGACTGAGATCGAAATCGGACAGATCGGCATCACCAAGGCAAACAAGGCCATCCTGCGGAGCGAGCACGTCCTGATGGCGCCAGTGGACGGCGTCGAGGCCACCTGGGGCTGGACCAAGCTGACGGTGGTGGGCATCGCCAAGATGATCACCCGTGAGATCTCGACCGACAACATCGGCGGTCCGCTGACGATCGCCAAGATTTCCGGCGACGCCGCGACGCAGGGCTTCTCGAACTATGTCTTCCTGATCGCCATCCTCAGCATCAATCTCGGCGTGCTCAACCTCCTGCCGATCCCGGTCCTCGACGGCGGGCACCTCGCGTTCTTTGCGATCGAAGCGGTCAAGCGTCAACCCCTGAGCATCCGCAGCCGCGAGCTGGCCCAGCAGGTCGGGATCTTTCTCCTGATCTGCCTGATGCTCTACGCCTTCCGAAACGACATCCTCAACCTCTGGCCCCGCTAATGCGTCAGTCGCAGTTGCTGATTCCCACCCTCCGGGAGGATCCGGGGGAAGCGGAGATCGTCAGCCACCGGCTGATGCTGCGCGCCGGCATGATCCGCAAGGTCGCCGCCGGCATCTACACGTACCTGCCGCTGGGCCTGCGCGTCATCCGGAAGGTTGAACGCATCATCCGCGAAGAGCTGAACAAGGCGGGGGCGCAGGAGGTGCTCATGCCCATCGCCTCGCCGGCGGAGCTCTGGCTGGAGACCGGCCGCTGGGACTTCTATGGCAAGGAGCTCTTCCGGTTCAAGGACCGACACGAGCGGGACTTCTGCCTCGGGCCGACGCACGAGGAGGTGATCACCGACCTGGTGCGGCGCGAGGTCCGCTCCTACCGGCAACTCCCGGCGAACTTCTACCAGATCCAGACCAAGTTCCGTGACGAGATCCGGCCGCGCTTCGGACTGATGCGCGGGCGCGAGTTCATCATGAAGGACGCCTACTCGTTCGACGCCGACGAAGCCGGCGCGAAGGAGAGCTACCGGAAGATGTACGAGGCGTACAAGACCGTCTTCTCCCGCTGCGGGCTCACCTTCCGACCGGTGGAAGCCGACACCGGCCTGATCGGCGGCACCTCATCGCATGAGTTCATGGTCCTGGCCGACACCGGCGAAGAGGGCATCGCCGTCTGCGACGCCTGCGACTACGCCGCGAACGTGGAGCGGGCCGAACTGGTGGGCGCGGGAGGGGCGTCTGCGGGGCCCCCTCCCGCTATCAAGGAGAAACGGCGTGTCCCCACGCCGGGGAAAAAGACCGTCGAAGAAGTCACGGCCTTCCTCAAGGTACCGGCTACCCGACTCGTGAAGACGCTACTGTACCGTGCCGACGGAAAGACCGTCGCCGTCCTGATCCGCGGGGACCACGAGGTCAACGAGATCAAGCTGAAGAAGGCGCTGGGCGCGACGGATCTGGTCATGGTCGATGCGGCCACGGTGGAGAAGCTCACCGGCGCGCCGGTGGGATTCGCTGGGCCCATCGGACTCAAGGAGGTGCCGCTCATTGCCGATCTGTCTGTGAGGGGTCTCGTCAATGTCGTCGTGGGGGGAAATGCGGCGGACACCCACTGGGTGGACGCCACACCCGGCCGCGATTTCACGCCGGACCGTTACGCCGATGTCCGGAGCGCCGTGGTCGGTGATGCCTGTCCCCGCTGCACAAAACCTCTGCGGATCGTGCGGGGCATCGAGGTTGGCCATGTCTTCATGCTGGGCACCAAGTACAGCGAGAAGATGAAGGCGCTCTACCTCGACAAGCAGGGCCAGGAGCGGATGATGGTGATGGGCTGCTATGGGATCGGCGTGGGTCGGACCGCCGCGGCTGCGATCGAGCAGAACCACGACGCAAAGGGGGTCAGGGTAAGGTCCTGGAAGCGGCCATTGCGCTCGAGACGGAATTCGAAAAAGCCGGAATCGAGGTGTTGGTAGATGACCGGGACGAGCGTCCCGGGGTAAAGTTCAACGATGCCGATCTGATCGGCTGCCCCTACCAGGTGGTGATCGGCGAGAAGAATTTTTCCCAAGGCCTGGTCGAACTCAAGGAGCGCCGCACCGGCACCGTCACCAAGCTCCCGCCTGTCGACATACGGCTCCGTCTGACTGAACTGCTCAAGCCTGCCCTCTAGCGAGTCCCTCCTCAGAACCGGTCGACCTACGCGTAGTCCGTCGCGGCACGTTAAGCCTTACGCTGTGCGGCGGTGTTTCGGAGCGTCCTCCTGCTGCTCATGGGAAAAATAGCTGAAATCCTCGATCTCCATATCTTCACCCTCCTGGGTCGCCATTGCCCACATGGCAATGCCCAGGAGCACGACCGTCCATGCACCAAGTACCAGCGCTGGATTAAACATCTCGCGCCTCCTTCTTCACGTGGTTCATCCCGGCCCGTTATCTCCCGCTGGTCAGGATACTGGGCCACTGTGAAGGAGGCGTGAAGGGACGATGAAGAATGCTTCATGAAGAAGCGCTTATGGCGCCGCTGGCGAGGGGCTCCCCGAGTTTGACTTCATGAGAGGAGGATTCGCGTCATCCTTCAGCTCATCCAGGCGATCGGGTGGCTCCGTGGATGACGGCGGGATGCCCCTTGCCTTCGATATGGGAGCAGCGACGTCTGTTGGCGCCACGGAGGCGGCTCGGGCTTGTTTGATTTCGTTCTGGAGCCGGCCCACCTCCTCCAACGACCGCACCACCTGGGCTTTGGCCTCGTTGAGCTGGGTGTTCAGCGTTCGATTCTGGGCTTCCAGTTCAGCGATCTGATTTTTGAGTCGGGCGATCTCGGACGCCAGATCGGCGCTCCGCTTCTCTTCCTCTGCCAGCTGCCGCTGGAAGTTGTTCGTCCGGATGACCTGCGCGTTGTAGGTCTCCTGGGTCACACAGCCGGTCATGGCGAGGGCGACGCACAAGAAAAGGGGATAGGCTACTTGTCTGACCAGGTTCACCCTGTCCCCTTTCGGTTCACGCCTTCTTCTGCTGGAAGATGCCGGCGTCGCACATCATGTATTTCACCTGCCGCATCGGGATGATGATGACTTCCTTAGGGGTATCGATCTCGAGGATCTCCAT
>VBOK01000160.1 GCA_005877565.1 Nitrospirota bacterium | reverse complement strand
CTCAGCCAGAGCGTTAGGCGACAGTCCTAAGCGAGCGTGCACTGACATTCCCCCTCACCTTGATCCTCTCCCGCCAGGGGAGAGGAAAAGCCTGCTATTCCTTGACACCCATCGGAGCCGGCAGTTAGAGTACTTGTATGTTCGGCACCATGGGCGTGACAGAGCTGATCCTGATCCTGGCGATCGTCCTGATCGTCTTCGGAGCGGGCAAACTGCCGAAGATCGGCGAAGGTGTGGGCAAAGCCCTCAAGGGCTTCAAGAAGGAGATGCGCGAGGTCGAGCCGACGCCCCAAGCGCCGGAGCAGGCGCAGGCGGTGGACGCGCAGGTCGTCTCCGGCGGGCCCCAGCCCGTGCCGCCGCCGCAGCCGTCCGGCCAGCCCGCCCCGCAACCGACCACGCCCACCGCGCGGACGGCGCCAGCGGCACCGCCGCCCGCTCCACCACAGATGGGGCCGGCCGCAACACCAGGGACGACTGCCTACATGGCCGCCCAGCAAGCCTGGAAACCGGTCACGCCACCTCCTGTCGCGCCGCCGCCTCCGGCCGGAACGCCCAGCCCCGGAACACCGGGCGCGGCTCCTGCGGCCCCGGTGCAGCCGGCCGGCTTCAAAGCCGTCGTGAACAAGGCCGCCGTCGACCGCGTCATGGCCCAGCAGGCCGCCATGAAGGCCAAGCAGCCAACACAGCAGTCGGAAGCGAACGTTCCCGCGATGGATCGCCAGGCATTGGAAGCGGCCGGCATGCAAACGCCGCCGGCAGCGCCGGCCAGCAAGGCTCCAAACCCGCAAGATCTGGAAAAGCTTGGCTCGGGCATCGGCGACGCGCTGCGCACCTTCCGCGAGGCCGCCAATGACGTGCGCCGCGCTATCGATCCGTCCATGCACACGATCAAGGCGGAAGTGGAAGCCGCCCAGAAAGAGATCCAGTCCTCGATCGACTCCGTCAAAGAAACCCCCAAGGTCGAAGAACCGCCGAAATAAATGCCGATACCCGCTCGCGCCTTCTGTCTCTTCCAGGCGCTCCTCCTGATCAGTCTGAGCCTCGCCGGCTGCGTGGTGTCCAGGGACTATGCCAACCTCGCGCCGGAGCAGGCGGTGCCACGCCTCCTGGCGGTGTTGAAAGACCCGAACCCAGAGCAGCGGCGCACCGCCGCGCAGTCCCTCGGCAAGATCGCGCGCAAGGAAGCGGTGCCGGCCCTCGTGGAAGCCCTGCGCGATCCGGATGCCGGCGTGCGCCGTTACGCCGCATGGGCGCTGGGCATGATCGGCGAAGACGCCGTGGGGCCGGACCGCTCGCCCCTCGCGTCGCTGCTGTTCGACCCGGACCCCGGAGTGCGCGAAGCGGCGGCGATGGCGCTCGGGCTCACGGGCGACACACAAGTCGGCATCGAGCTGTTGCTCGAGCGGCTGCAAGAGCCAGCGATCCCGGCCGATGCGAAACGCCTCGCCGCCGCCTCGTTAGGCGGCATGGAAGCGCGGACGGCTGTTCCGGTCCTGACCAAGCTGCTGGCTGACCGGGACGCTCAGGTCCGCCGGTGGGCCGTGGCCGCGCTGGGTGAGATCGCCGACCAGGAGACAGTCGCCCCGCTCAGCAGGGTGCTGACCAAAGATCCCGATCCGGGCGTGCGCATCGAGGCCGCGTTCCGGCTGGGCAAGTTCGGTGGCGTGGCCGCCAGACCCGCGCTCACCGCCGCGCTCAAGGACGCCAACGCAGATGTCCGGCGTCTCGCGAATGCGGCGTTAAAGGAGTTGGCTGGAGGCGGCCACGCATGAGAAGACGCGCAAGACCGATTCTGGGCGTGGACATTGACAACGTGCTGGCCCAATCCGACGCTTGCCTGCGGGCCATGTTCCGCGAGCTGTACGGGATCATGCTGGACGAGCATCAGATGACCCGGTACGACTACATGACCTACGGCGTCACCGAGGAGCAACTGGTCAGGGTCTTCCAGCTTTTCAACACGGAAGTCTGCCGGACGCTGAGGGTCGTGCCCGGCGCCAAGGCCGCGCTCGTCCGCCTGGCGCGATGTTATGAGATTGCTTTGGTCACCAGCCGCAACCCGGAGTCCAAGGCTGGCACTGAATACTGGCTCCGTGCCAAAGGCCTGCCCTACGATCAGCTCCATTTCAACGACGACAAGCACGCACTCGGCATCCCCTACCACGCCTTCATCGAAGACCGGCACGAGCACGCCCACCTGATCGCCGAGACCGGTGCCACCGTCTATTTGCTCACGCGACCTTGGAATGCCGCGCCGCTCGCCCATCCCAACGTCCTTCGCGTCGAGACGTGGGACGAGATCTTGGATCACCTCCTGTAAGACATCGCTCCTCTGGTCCGCCTTAACTTGCGAAAGCGGGTGGCGGCAAGCTGGGCGCCTAGATCGAGCGCAGCGCGTACAGGCGAGTCTGTGGGGCCTCGACGCCGAAACGCGCAACTCGGCTGGGCTGCTTGCCGACAGGACCCGCTGTACAATGATTGGACGATCCATGCGTATCGTCGCGCACATTGACATGGACGCGTTCTTCGCAGCCGTGGAGGAGCGGGACACGCCGCGCTTTGGCGGGCTGCCGCTCGCTGTCGGGGCCGATCCAGAAGGCGGCAAGGGGCGTGGCGTCGTCTCCACCGCGAACTACAAGGCCCGCGAGTACGGGATCCATTCCGCCATGCCGATCTCCACGGCTTGGCGGCTTTCGGAGGCCGCCCGGCGCCAGGGCAAGCCGCCCGTCCTGTTCCTGAGCGTGGACATGAAGAAGTACGCCGAGGTTTCTCAACGCGTGATGGCGATCATCCGGGGCTTTGCCCCGGTGGTGGAGGAAGCGGGGATCGACGAAGCCTATGCAGACCTGAGCTTTGCCGGCTCGTACGAGAAGACGGAAGCGGTCTGCCGGGACATTAAGCAGGCGATCCGCGACCGCGAGCGGTTGACCGCGTCGGTCGGGATCGGGCCCAACAAGCTGATCGCGAAGATCGCCTCGAATGAGAAGAAGCCGGACGGGCTCACCGTCGTCCGCGAGCAAGAGGCCGAAGCGTTCCTCGAGCCGTTGCCTGTCCGCAAGATCCCCGGCATCGGCCCCAAGACCGAAGCGGAGCTGGCGAAACAGGGGGTCCGGCTCGTGCGGGACCTGAAGCGCTTCTCGCGGGAGGAATTACAGGAATGGTTCGGCAAGCGCGGTGCGGAATTCTACGAGATGATCCGAGGTCAAGACGACACGCCGATTCAAGAGAACTATGAGCCAAAGTCAATCGGCGAGGAGGAAACCTTCGATCAGGACACCCTCGACGCGATCTTCATCGGCGATCGCCTCAAGGATCTGTGCCAAGAGGTCATGCAACGGCTCTCAGCGGAGGGCTTCCGGCAGTTCCGCACGGTCGTCGTGAAGGCGCGGTTCGCCGACTTCGAAACTCACACGCGCACCCACACGCTCCCGCAGCCGGCTGATTCCGTGGCGGCCCTGGAACTTGAAACATGGAAGCTCCTGTTGCCATTCCTGGACCGGCGGGAAAATCCAAAACGGAAGCCCATCCGGCTCATTGGCGTCCGGGTCGAGAAGCTCCAGTGAGCTGCGGCACGTGCGCTGTGCTAGACTGGAATATGGATCTCACTTCTTTCGATATCTCACCAGAGCGTGGCTTCCTGCCACGCCACGACCCCCTGGCGACGCTCCCACACCGCTGGCCTGCGTTTCTGAATGACCTCGCCCAGGCGCTCCCGAAGCTTCTGGCCGCCCGACAACTCCGCACGTACGTCGACGCCCTTCGGGAGAGTTGGAGCAACGGTCTTGGAAACAGGGGGCTAGACGAACTCCGCTGCGCCGCCCGCATCCTGTCGTTCGCCGGCCATGGGTACGTCTGGGAAGACCCCCACCGGCCGGCTGACCGGATCCCTGCAAACCTCGCTGTTCCCTGGTATCACGTCATGAAAAAGCTTGGCCGGCCGCCCGTGTTGTCTTACGCCTCCTACGCGCTGGACAACTGGCGACGGCTTGACCAGACCAGGCCGATCGAGCTCGACAACATCACCCTGCTGCAAAACTTCTTCGGCGGGTTGGACGAAGAGTGGTTCGTGCTGGTCCATGTGGACATCGAGGCCAAGGCCGGGAAAGCGTTCGCCGGGGTCGCCCAGGCGCTCAGAGCGGCACCCGACGACAACTCGGACGAAGTCATGCTGTGCCTGCACACCGTCGCCTCGGCCCAAGAGCAGATGCTTCACACGCTGCTCCGGATGCCGGAACGGTGCGATCCGTACATCTATTACAACCGCGTGCGACCGTACATTCACGGATGGAAGGACAACCAGGCCCTCCCGCGCGGCGTCCTGTACGAAGGTGTAGAAGACTTCCAAGGCGCCGCGCAGCACTTCCGCGGCGAGACCGGGGCGCAAAGCTCCATCATTCCTGCCCTGGACGCCGCGTTCGGGGTGCCCCACGCCGAAGACCCGCTGCGCCAGTACCTCGCGGAGATGCGCGAGTACATGCCGCCGAAACACCGCGCGTTTATTGAAGCTGTGGAGCGCTTGAGAGACGCGTCAGGGAGGGCGCTGCTCTATGGATACGTGCGGGACCGCCGGGAGCGCCATCCGAAACTCTGGGAGGCCTTCCGCGACTGTGTCCGCCTGCTGGCCCGTTTCCGGGAGACGCACTTGGACTATGCCGACCGCTACATCCACCAGCAGCATCAGCGGAGTGCCAGCAACCCGACCGGCGTGGGAACCGGCGGGACGCCGTTCATGGCGTACCTCAAAAAACACCTCGAAGAGACAGAGCGGTTCCTGCACGAGTAGCGTGGCGAGGAAGATCAAGGCTCTGCGGTAGGCTGCTGGCCCCCATTCTCGCGGTGCATCCAGTACAGGATCTCCTCCTGGCGCCTGGCAAGGTAGGGGGTGTACTGCATGGGATCGTTCCGCCGTGGCGAGGGGAGCATCGCGGCGAGCAAGGCCGCCTCTTCCTCCGTCAGTTCGGCAGCCGACTTCTCAAAGTGATGGCGCGCCGCCGCCTCGGCGCCGAAGACCCCGTGGCCCCATTCCGCTACGTTCAAATAGAGTTCCAGGATGCGTTGCTTGGGAAGACGCCGCTCGATCTCCCACGCGATCAGCGCCTCATGGGCTTTCCGCAGGAGATTCTTCTCGGAGGAGAGATAGAGGTTCTTCGCGAGTTGCTGCGTGATCGTGCTGCCACCCCGGCTCAGCTTGCCCTGCTCCCAGTTGCGTGTGAGTGCCTCTTGGAGGCCTTCCCAATCAAACCCATGGTGCTCGTAGAACGACGCGTCTTCAGACACGATGACCGCCTTTTGCAGATGGGGCGAGATGCGCGCCAGCGGCACCCAGGTCCAGGCCAGCGAGAAGGGCCGGCCCTTCTCGGCGGCCTCGGCCCGCCGCGTCTCGATCAGCACGGTGGTGCTCGGATTCACCCCGGCGAGACGTGCGACGTCCGGCAGTGTGACGAACCCGTACGACATGAGACCAGCGGCAGCCAGAACCGGGACGAGAAGCAGGGAGAGCGTGTAGCGGACGAGGCGCGTGGGAGGTGAGGCCAAGCTAAGCTGACTTGACTCCTTTTTCGTGGTCTTTGATGAGCAGCGGCGAGGTCTTGCCCTCGATCACGTCCTCCGTGACCACGCACTCGCGGATCTCGCGCTGGGAGGGGATCTCGTACATCACGTCGAGCATCACCTCTTCGAGGATGGAGCGCAGGCCTCGCGCGCCGGTCTTCTGCTTGAACGCTTTGTTCGCCACCGCGACGATGGCGCTCTCCGTGAACTTCAGCTTCACCTTCTCGAAGGCCAGGAGCTTCTCGTACTGCTTGAGGAGCGCGTTCTTCGGCTCCGTCAGGATGCGGATGAGCGACTTCTCGTCGAGCTCCGTCAGCGTGGCGGCGACCGGCAGCCGTCCCACGAACTCGGGGATCAGCCCGTACTTGAGCAGGTCTTCCGGCTGCACCTGCGCCAGCAGGTGGCTCATGCGCCGCTCGTGTTTGCCCTTGACCTCGGCGCCGAAGCCGATCATCCTCTGGTTGAGGCGCTGCTCGACGATGGCTTCCAGCCCGACGAAGGCGCCCCCGCAGACGAACAGGATG
>VBOK01000159.1 GCA_005877565.1 Nitrospirota bacterium | reverse complement strand
CCACTGAGACTCCATTGCCGCCGGTGTGGTGCTACTGTGTTCCAAGTGTTAAAAGAAAAGAGGCCGTTCAAACGACGTACTAGGGGGGCCAACTTAAAGAGGCATAGCGTGGTGTGCGTCGTATGCTTTAAGGATGCAGCGCACTTTCAGGCGTAAAAGTTTTGGGTGCTATTGAATGAGTGGGATTAAGGAGATCAAGGCGCGGGAGATCCTGGACTCGCGGGGGAACCCGACGGTCGAGGTGGACGTGGTGCTAGAGTCCGGGGCGTGGGGGCGCGCGGCGGTGCCCTCCGGCGCGTCCACCGGCACGCGCGAGGCCCTCGAACTACGCGACGGCGACAAGAAGCGCTATCTCGGCAAGGGTGTCCGCAAGGCCGTCGCCAACGTGCAGCAGGCGCTGGCCCCCAAGCTCCTCGGCATGGACGCGACGAACCAGGCCGCCATCGACCGCGCGATGATCGCCCTTGACGGCACGCCAAACAAGCGTAAACTGGGCGCGAATGCGATCCTGGGCGTGTCGCTGGCCGTGGCGAAGGCCGCGGCCGAAGAAGCGGGGCTGCCCTTGTACCGCTACCTGGGCGGGCCGCACGTCTGTGATCTGCCGGTCCCGTTGATGAACGTGATCAACGGCGGCGCGCACGCGGACAACAACCTGGACCTCCAGGAGTTCATGATCGTACCGGTGGGCGCCTCGACGTTCGCAGACGCGATGCGGATGGCCGTCGAGGTCTTCCACACCCTGAAGGGCCTGCTGAAGAAAAAGGGCCTCAGCACCGCTGTGGGAGATGAAGGGGGCTTTGCTCCCAACCTGGGCTCGAATGAGGAGGCGCTGGCGCTCATCGTGCAGGCCATCGAGACAGCGGGGTACACTCCTGGCAAGGATCTGGCGCTGGCGCTGGATCCCGCGGCCAGCGAGTTCTACGAAGACGGCCGGTACGTGATGAAGGGCGAGACACAGGCCCGGCGGTCCAGCGAGGATATGATCCGGTATTACGAGGACCTTGTCCGGCGCTATCCGATCCTCTCGATCGAGGATGGACTGAGCGAGAAGGACTGGAAGGGCTGGAAGATGCTCACCGAGCGGCTGGGGCCTCGGGTGCAACTCGTTGGCGACGACATTTTTGTGACCAATCCGGAAATCTTCGCGAAGGGGATTGCGGAGGGCATTGGGAACTCGATCCTCATCAAGTTGAACCAGATCGGCACGCTGACGGAGACCCTGGAGACGATCGAGATGGCGAAGCGGGCGGGCTACACGGCCGTCGTGTCCCACCGGTCCGGGGAGACCGAGGACGTCACGATCGCGGACCTGGCCGTGGGCCTGAACACCGGACAGATCAAGACGGGCTCGCTGTCCCGGACTGACCGGACGGCCAAGTACAACCGGTTGCTCCGGATCGAGGAGGAGCTGGGAGACGCCGCGCGGTATCGAGGCCGCGCGGTCTTTGAGAGAAAGGCGTGAGCGTGAAGGCCAGGTCCAACCAGCGACAGGAGATCCTCCAAGTCAGGCGGAAGCGCCGCTGGACATTCTATGTCATCAGCGGCCTGCTGTTGATGAGCTATTTCACCTATTCGTTCCTCTTCGACACGATGGGCTTCATGAAGTACCTCAACATGAAGCGGACCCAGAGCCGGATCGCCGACGAGATCAACACGATTGAGGGAGAGAACGCTCGCCTGCGAGAGGACATCGAGGCGGTCCGGCACGATCGGGCCACGATGGAAGGCCTGGCCCGCGACCGGCTGGGCATGGTGCGGGAAGGCGAGACGGTCTTCCTGTTTGTACCCGGTACCAATCAGAACGAGAACCCGAAGGAGCGCCCGTGAGCTCGGCCGCGCCCTACCGCTCCGGCTTCGTCGCGCTGGTAGGCCGGCCGAACGTGGGGAAGTCGACACTCCTGAACCGCATTCTCGGCGGCAAGATCGCCATCATCTCGGACAAGCCGCAGACGACCCGGACGCGGATTCTCGGCGTCAAGCACCTGCCCGGCGCCCAGTTGGTGTTCGTGGACACGCCCGGCATCCACAAGCCCAAGTTCCGGCTCAATCAGCGGATGGTCGAGACCGCGCTCCATGCCATTACGGAGGTGGACCTGGTTTTCTTCCTGATCGAGGCGACGGAAGCGCCTGGTCCCGGCGACCGGTTCGTGCTCGACCGACTCAAGGAAAGTCGCAGGCCGGCGTTCCTCATCATCAACAAGGTGGACCTGGTGCGCAAGCCGCGCCTGTTGCCGCTGATCGATGCCTACCGGCGGATGCACGAGTTCGCCGAGATCGTGCCCATTTCGGCGAAGACCGGCGACGGCGTGGACCGGCTGGTCGATATGGCCCGTGCCCGCCTGTCGGAGGGGCCCGTCTATTTCCCGGAGGACGTCATGACAGATCAGCCGATGCGGGCACTGGCGGCAGAGCTCATCCGAGAGAAAATCTTAGCGAAGACGCGCGATGAGCTGCCGTTCGCCGTGGCGGTCGGGATCGATTCGTTTGTCGAGGAAGAGGCGCGTCCCGGCGCGCCTGGGGCGGGCGGGTGCAAACGGGAGGGGCGGCTCGCCCGGATCAGCGCGACCGTGTATGTTGAGAAGGCGTCCCAGAAAGCCATCGTGATCGGCAAGCGGGGAGAGCTGCTGAAGGCGGTCGGCACGTACGCCCGCATTGACATGGAACACCTCTTCGGGATGAAGGTCTTCCTGCAGCTCTGGGTGAAGGTAAAAGAAGCGTGGCGCCAGGACGAGCGGATGCTCGTCGAATTGGGTTACTGAGGGTATGGACCGGATCGAGAGCAAAGCAGAGCGGCCGGACAAGCCGGTCGGGGGTGGGCGGACAGCGAGTCGATTCGACTTGGTTCTGGACACGGTCGCTCGTCTCCTGCGCCGCGGCGCCATCGGCAACCTGGAGCGCATCGTCTCCAAGATGCATCCGGCCGACGTCGCCAAGATGCTGCACCACTTGAACACCGCGCAGGAGAAGCGGACGGTCTTCGAGCTGATCAAGCCGGACACCAGCAAAGCGACGGTGCTGAGCGAATTGGACGAAGGGGACATCGGGGACGTCTTGCAGGATATGCCCGCCGCCGACATCGCCATGCTGCTCAAGGACCTGCCCGACGACGACCAGGCTTACGTCATCACCACTCTGCCGGAAGAGCGTTCCCAGGAGATCCTCAAGCTGATGAAGCCGGAGGACTCGGCGGAGGTCAAGGACCTCCTGCAATACGAGCCCAAGACGGCCGGCGCGATCATGACGACGGAGTATTTTTCCTTGACCGAGGACACGACGGCGGAGGAGGCGATCCGCAAGCTTCAAGGGGCCAAGGACACCGGGAACGTGTTCTATGTCTATGTCACCGACAGGGGCGAGAAGCTTGTGGGCGTCCTCTCGCTGCGCCAACTGCTGCAAGTGCAACCGCACACCCGTCTCGGGACCATGATCAAGCGGGAGGTTATCAGCGTCACCACCGACACCGATCAGGAAGAGGTGGCCAAGCTGGTGGCGCGCTACAACCTGCTGGCGATCCCGGTCGTGGACAAGGAGAACACGCTGGTCGGGATCATCACCGTGGACGACGTCGTGGACATCATCCATGATGCGGCTACCGAGGACATGCTGAAGATGTCCGGGACGCAGATCGAGGAGGAGGACGTGCTCATGCACTCCTCGGTGTTTCAGGCGGTCCGCCACCGGGTCCCCTGGCTCTTGACCAACCTGATCGGGAGCATCGTGTCGGGCTCGATTCTGTGGTTCTTCCGGTTCACGATCGAGGAAGTCGTGGCACTGGTGACGTTTATCCCGGTCATCGCCGCGATGGGGGGCAATGTTGGGTTGCAATCCTCGACGATGATCATCCGCGGGCTGGCCACCGGCCGCATCGAGCAGTCGGACGTCAAGCGGGTGTTTGCGCGCGAGGTCCTGATCGGGTTTCTCATCGGACTGCTGTGCGGTGGCGTGACGCTGGCCTTCGCTGCGATCATGCACATCAATCTGCATTTGGGGCTGGTTGTGGGCGTCGCCATGGTGTGCGCGCTATGCATGTCCACGTCCATGGCCACGATCATGCCGGTCGTCCTGAAGCGTTACGGTGTGGACCCGGCCGTCGCCGCCGGCCCGTTCGTGACCACGGCCAACGACATTACGGGCATCACGATCTACCTCAGTCTTGCGACGACTTTCCTGTCCTACCTCAAGTAGGGAGCAGGTCCGATGCCCCTGCTCAAGACCCCGGCCATCGTGTTGAAGAGCCGCAAGTGGGGCGACGCCGACCGGATCGTCACTTTCTTCACGTTGAAGCACGGCAAGGTCCGCGGGGTTGCTCGGGGGGCGCGGCGGATGAAAAGCCGCTTCGGGGGCACCCTGGAACCGTTCGTCTATTGCGACCTCGTGCTGTACGAAAAGCCCGGCGATACCCTGTACCGCGTCTCCCAGACCGACGTCCGGCAGGCCTTCCATCCGCTCCGGAACTCCCTTGAGACGATCGCCGGCGCGGCGCGGCTGGCCAACCTGGCGAGGGCGGTGACGGCCGATGGCGATGCGGTCCCGCGCGTGTTCCATGCGCTGCTGGAAGGGTTCCGGGCAATCCAGGGCAGCGAGGACCCCAGCCTTACGGCGGCCCTCTACGAGTTGGAGATCCTGCGTTTCGCCGGGTATCTGCCGCACCTGGACCGCTGCAACGTCTGCCAGGGTAGGGCCAGCGGCGGGGCCTGGTTTTTCTCGCCCCGCGCGGGCGGCACAGTCTGCACCGCATGCGTCAAGCGGGAACCGGCGCGCTGTCCCGCCGTGTCGCCGGCCTGCCTGGCCTTCTTTCGCCAGGCGCTCCGGATGGACCCGGTCCGGTTGCCTCGGCTCAAGGCCTCCGCGTCCCTGCGCAATGAGTTGCGCGAGGTCATCGAACTGTACGTGGACAACGTGGCCGGTCGTCGGATGCCACGGGCGCATGCGATGCTGGGCGAAGGGCGCGTCGCGGGTGAGATAGCCGCTGAGAGGCCAACGCCGTATGGGCAGGCGGTGACGTCGTGAACTCGGAGCATGTCGGATACGGCGGAGTGATTGCCAGGTTTACCGGCAAGGCTTTTGTCGCTCTGGGATTTGTGCTGGGCATTTATGGGCTGACAGAAGGCAACGACACGCTCATGCGGGCCGGGCTCGGCCTACTCGCGGCTGGCGTCCTGGCGTCCGCCTACGGTATGTACCGCTCCAGCAACCCATGAACGAGATTATCCAGCCCAAGGACATGGACTGGATCGAGAACGGCGTGCTCGGCATCGAATGGAGCGACGGTCACAAAGGTGTGTATCCGGTCCGCTATCTCCGCCAGCACTGCCCGTGCGCGGCCTGCACTGACGAGTGGACGGGCGAGCTGCGGATCAAGCCCGACGCCATTCAGATGCTTATCGCGGTCAAGGACATCGAGCCGGTTGGACGCTACGGCCTGCGTTTCCGATGGAGCGACGGCCACGATACGGGCATTTACTCCTTTTCGCTCCTGCGCCACAAGTTCTGCCGTTGCCCGGCCTGCAAAGCTGCTGAGAGCAAGTAATGCCGAGGCTGCTGGTCCTGCAACACATCGGCTGCGAGCACCTTGGGCTGGTCGAGCCGGTCCTGAAGGACCGCGGCATGGAGTACCGGTACGTCCGCCCCTTCGCCGGCGAGGACATCCCCAACGACCTGGCCGGCTG
Organism: Nitrospirota bacterium; assembly: GCA_005877565.1. GTDB lineage: Bacteria > Nitrospirota > Nitrospiria > Nitrospirales > NS-4 > NS-12. The sequence continues at coordinate 3,020 of VBOK01000159.1, read as the reverse complement.
GGACGGACTGATCGCCCTAGGCGGGCCGATGTCGGCGAACGACGGCGAACGCCTCGGTTTCATCGCCGACGAACTGCGACTGCTCACGAAAGTGCTGGAGGCCGGCATGCCGGCCTTGGGCATCTGTCTGGGCGCGCAGCTGATCGCGAAAGCTGCAGGCGCCGAGATCACTGCGGGCGAGGAGAAGGAAATCGGGTGGTACCCGCTGACGCTGACCCAGGAGGGGAAAAAAGACGGATTGCTGACCGGCCTTCCAGACACGTTTCCGGTCTTCCAGTGGCACGGCGAGACGTTCGACATCCCCCGCGGCGCGGTTTGCCTGGCCGGCTCGGAGCGGTACTCCAAGCAGGCGTTCCGTCTGGGCGAGAAGGTGTACGGGTTGCAGTTCCACCTGGAGACTACGCAACCGATGATCATCGAGTGGCTCGATCTGTATCGCGAGGAGCATGCGAAGTGTGGCGGGACGGTGCAGGGGCGAGCCTCAGTAATGGCGAAAACCGCCTTGCTCAAGACGGCGGCTGAACAGCGCGCCCGCCAGGTGTTCGGGCGGTACTTTGCTTCGATCGGCTAACCACTGAGGAGGCTGGCGTCATGGCTGCACCATCCGCTCCATCCAGTCATATCCAGATCACCGAGACCCTCGTACGGCTTTACGTCTTTCTCTCGCAATCGTTGGACCGGTGCCTGGACAAGTCCGCGCGTGAATCCTTTCCTGAAAAAGAACATCAGGCCTTCCTCGCCGAGACGCGGGCCCGAGTCATGGAGGCGCTGGCCGTCAACCCCGTCGTCAAACGCAAAGTCGAGGAGGAGTGCAGTCGCGTTCTGAGTCTCGCCGAATCCTACCTGAAGGCGAGGACGAACAAGACCGCCATCCAGCGGCAGCTCAAGGCCGAACGGGAGACGCTCAGGACGAAACTGGTCGCTCTCAGCGATCTGCTCGCCGTCTTCCGCGCCCAGTGAGCGTCCGCGTCGTTCCCGTGCCCGTTCCGCGCATTGCTTCCATTCCGCGCGTCATCTAGAATGACCGCATGGCTGCTCCCGACCTGCCGTCGCTGATCCGAGCCGAGCTGGCCGGACATGCATGGTGGGTCATCTACCTCCGGTACGGTTGCGCCGCGGCCGTCATCCTCTGCACTATGATCTTGACCCAGAACATGGGCGCCAGGCTGGATGCCGCGCCCCTGTACGGGATCGCCGGCGCATTGGTCGCGGCGAATCTCCTCTACGGCATCCACCTCAGCCGTGCCGCGCAGCGGACGGGCGCGGCGTCGCCGGAGACGGCCACGCGCTCCCTGATCCTGCAGATCGGAACGGACCTGTTTCTCCTGACCCTGCTCCTGCATTTCTCGGGCGGGGTGACGAATCCGTTCATGGCGTTGTACATAGGGCCAATCCTCCTCGCCGGGTTCCTGCTCTCCGTGCGGGTCACGTATGCGTTCGCTGCCTTGGCAACGATCCTGTATGCCGGCATGGCCGTCCTGGAGTACCGCCACGTCATTCCCCACGTCCCAGTTCCGGGCCTCTTTCCCCTGATGGCCTATCGTAATACGTCGTACCTGGTGGTGGTCGTGATCGCGTTTCTGTTGGCGATCGGCCTGACGGCGGTCCTCAGTCTTACGGTCAGCGGCCGGTGGCGCGAGCCCCTTCCATGATGGCAGCGGCTGTGTTGTGGGGCCTTACCGTAGCGGCTCAGTCGGGAGACGCCGGGCCTTCTTCCCCCACTGTGCCCCTTGTGGAAGAACGGCTGGAAGCGGTCCGCAAGGCGCCGACCGACCCTCGCGCCCGGCTGGAACTCGGCGTGGCGTACGCGCAGGCCGAGGAGTACGACCTGGCCATGGCGGAGCTGGTGGAGGCCATCAAGCTCAATCCGGAGAACCGGGACAATCTGTCCGCTCGCGCGAACTACCGCCTCGGCCTCGTCCTCCTGGCGATCGACCGCGCAGGCCTGGCGGTCAACGCCTTTCGCGAGGCGCTCCGGCTCGGCTGGAAAGACGCCGCCGTGTACTTGGCGCTGGGGCAGGCGCTCACGGGCCAGGGGAAGTTCGAGGAGGCCATCGCTCAATATGACGAGGCGCTCCGCCTGGCGCCCGGCGCCATCGAGGCGCATGCGGGCCTAGGCCTCGCGCTCGAAGGGGCCGGCCGCGTGGACGAGGCGATCGCCCAGTACGAACTGTATCTGCAGTCCTCGTCGGGGGCTGACGAGCACAGCGTCGAAGCGATTGCGCAACGCCTGGCGAGGTTGAAAGAGCGGAGAAAAATGTAGGCGAGCGTGGCATGCCGGACGATCAACTGCAATCCCGCAAGCGCCACCGTGGCGTCATCGGCATCGAGAGCAAGGTGCCGATCCGCGACCGGTCGGTCTTGAGCCTCGTCTACACCCCCGGCGTGGCCGAGCCTTGCCTGGCCATCCACAAGGACCCGGTCACCTCGTTTGAGTACACCTGCCGGGGCAACACCATCGCGGTCGTCACGGACGGCTCGAAGGTCCTCAGCCTGGGGAACCGCGGCCCCCATGCCGCGCTGCCGATCATGGAAGGCAACGCCGTGCTTTTCAAGACCTTCGCGGGCGTGGACGCGTTCCCGATCTGTCTGGACACGCAGGACACCGACGAGATCGTCCGGACCGTCTCCCTCCTGGCCCCGACCTTTGGCGCCATCTGCCTGGAGGACATCGCGGCGCCCCGTTGCTTCACCGTTGAGGAGCGGCTCGAGCGCGCGACCGACATCCCCGTTTTTCACACCGATCAGCACGCGGCCGCGATCGAGGTGCTGGCCGCGCTCATGAACGCCGGCAAGCTGGTGGGCAAGGCGCTTTCCACCATGCGCGTGGTGATCAACGGGGCCGGCGCGGCTGGTATCGCGACCGCGCGGCTGCTGCTCAAGGTCGGTGTGAAGGACGTGATCCTCTGCGACCGCGCCGGCGCGATCTACAAGTACCGGCCGACGCGGATGAACTGGGTGAAGGCCGAGATGGCCCTCTGCACCAACCGGGAGGGACGGCAGGGCACGCTCCCGACGCT
>VBOK01000158.1 GCA_005877565.1 Nitrospirota bacterium | reverse complement strand
CGCGATCACGGGGGCCGTCACTTCCCCCATGGCCCGCTTCGCGGCCTCCTTGGACGAGCAACATTCCTCCACCATGTGCCGCTGGACGTTCTCGACGACCACGATCGCGTCGTCCACCACGATGCCGATGGCCAGCACCAAGCCGAAGAGCGTCAGGGTGTTGATGGAGAACCCGAGCGCCTCCATCCCGGCGAAGGTCCCGATGAGGGAGACCGGCACCGCCACCGCTGGAATCAGCGTGGTACGCCAGGACTGAAGGAATAGGTAGACCACCAGAATGACCAGAGTCAGCGCTGAGCCCAAGGTCAGCGCCACCTCGTGGATGGACACCTCAATGAACCGGGTCGTGTCATAGGGGATGTCCCAGGCCACCCCGGAGGGAAAGCTCTGCGACAGCCTCTTCATCTCATTAGTGATGCGCTTGACGGTGGCGAGCGCATTAGCCTCCGGGGCGAGGAAGGTCAGGATAAACGTGGTCGGCCGGCCTTTGAACCGGCCTTCCAGGTCATAGGACTGGGCGCCCAGCTCCACCCGCGCCACATCTTTCATGCGCACCATGGACCCATTCGGCAGGGCCCGGATGATCATGTCCTCGAATTCCTTCACCTCGGTCATCCGGCCGCGCGTGATCACGGGGAAGGTCAGCTCGGTTCCCTGGGGTGCCGGCTCCCGCCCGACCGTGCCGGCGGGAAAGTCGCGGTTCTGCTCGTTGACGACATTCGCGATATCGGTCGGCGTGATGTTGAGTTGCGCCATGCGGACCGGATCAAGAATGAGCCGCATGCTGTAGTTCTGCGAGCCGAACACGAAGGCATCGCCCACTCCGGGCAGCAGCTTGAGACTGTCCACCACGCGGAGGATGGCGTAATTGGACAGATAGAGCTGGTCGTAGCGGGGGTCATCGGAGTTGAGCGTGATGACGGCGACGAGGTCCGGAGACAATTTTTTGATCGTGATCCCCCGGCGGATGACCTCGGGCGGAAGCTGCGGCTCGGCCAGCTTCTCGCGGTTTTGCGTCTGGACCTGCGCGATGTCCGGGTTCGTGCCGATCTCGAACGTGAGCCGGATCGTTATGTGCCCGTCGTTCGTGCTAGTGGAGTCGTAGTAGAGGAGATTGTCGATACCGGGAAGCTGCACTTCGATGGGCCGCGCCACTGACTCGGCGATCACTTCCGCGCTGGCGCCCGGATAGTCCGCGTCGATCTGCGCCCTCCGTTCCCTGGCCAGGCCCCTGATTCAGCGACGTTTTCGCGACACCGTCGTACGGTACTGGCTTCACCTGAGCGCCCGGCATGATCCTCTGCTGTCCTTCCACGACCACTCGCTCACCGGCGTGCAGTCCCTCCTCGATGAGCCACTGGTTACCCTGCCAATTGCTGGCCTGAACGTCGCGGGCTTGCACCTTGTCACCTTCACCCACGACATAGACCACGGGTCCCTTGGGCCCCTGCTGAACAGCCCGTTGCGGGATCAGAATACTCCCGGTTCTGACAGCCCCTAAGAAGCGGACCTTGACGAACTGCCCCGGAAGCAATGCCCGTTCGTGATTGGGGAAGATGACCCGCACATCCCTGGTCCCGGTCGCGGTGCGCAGCCCCACATCGAGCAGATCCAATTTTCCTTCATGTGGATAGGTGGTGCCATCCACAAAGGTGATGACCCCGCGCAACTCGTACACACTGGCCCCTTGCACCCGCTTCGCTGCACGCTCTCTGACCCGCCTGAGAACGACGGTTTCCGGGACGCTGACAGTCACGTACATCGGATCCACCTGGTGGATGATCGTGAGCAGGTCAGTCTGGGCGGACACCAGCCGCCCCTCGTAGACCCGCGTTCGCTCGATCAGCCCGGAGATGGGAGCGACGATGAGCGTGTTGTCCAAGTCGAACTGGGCCTTCACCAGTTGCCCCTTAGCCGATTCCAGCGCAGCCTTGGCCGCCAGCTCTTCCGCGACGGCATCATCCACGTCCTTTTGGCTCACGGCCTGTTCCGCCAGGAGCGGCTTGACGCGATCGTGATTTTGCTTCGCCTGCACCAACCGCGCCTCAGCTTGGGCCACCATCGCTTTGGCGCTCACCGCAGCGGCCTTGAACGGCACGGGATCTATTTGATACAAGCGGTCCACGTTCATCACGGCGACTTCAGGGATGGGGCCAGCGGGAGCGGAGCCGGCCTGCTTCGCTCCCTGTCTGGCAACGCCCTCGACCGCCCCGTCCCGGTTCGCGGTGAAGAAGACCAGACCGGCCACGACTGCCGCGAGGCCCACGGCAATAAGCCACCATTTTGTTCGCTTGGGTGTCATGATGAGTTCCTCCGCCTCCCGGATGGTGAGACGACCCCGTGGAAGAAGAGCGAGGCAAGCGACTCGCTCTTCGCGACCAGTGACGTAGTCGGCTTGGCGTTGAGAATCCACAGGTAGATCGTCGAGTTCAGCATCCCGTGCAGGGCGTACGCCGCCTCAGTCGGCTCCACCGCGCGAAACTCGCCTGCCTTCATGCCAGCACGGATAAGGTCCGCCGCCAGATCGAGCTGCTCCTGGTAGCGTTTCCAGCACCGCTCCCCAAACGCGCTCTTCACGGTCCACTCGAAGCCGGCCCACTCCGCCACATAGATCCGGAAAAAGTCACGGTTGCGTTCGAAGTACTCCAGCTTGGTCCGAATCACCGCCTCGATTTTCGCCGTGGCGGTCGGCGCCGCCGCAACGCGGGCCTCAACGTGCTCGGCGTACTCCTCCATCTTCGCTTCAATCAGCGAGATGTAGATCTCCTCTTTGCTCTTGAAGAAGTGATAGACAGTGCCGATGGCAAACTCGGCCGCCTCGGCGATGTCCATCATGCTGGTCTTGAAGTACCCGTGCTTGGAAAACAAACGCTCCGCCGATGCCAGGATGTCTTGCCGACGCCCTTCCAGTTCGCGGGTTTTCCTGAGTGTGCGAGGATTCATCGGTCTTCCTTACTTGTGAACCATGATTCTACTTTGTGATATTGCCGTTCTACAAGCAGAGGATTCAATTCTAAAGTCAGTAACAAGGGCAATTCGCATTCCAGGCCGGTCCCAGCAGTTCAAAAGTCAGCTAAGTCTCTGAAACTGCTGGAGGCTTCTACAGGGCTGGAGGCTTGTGATCGACGGAGAAGATGACGGTGCCGAGGAAGTCGTGCCGAAATGTCGGCACGTGCCGAGATATCGGCGCCATTTTCTCCGTCACCAAAAAAGTAGCCGGTCCCCGTTGTGCTTAACCCCGTCATTTCTCCCGCCCGCCGGTAATCAGTCGAGCGGAGCGCGGACGAAGATCCAGATGACCCAAGCTAAAAAACTCTTCCCGTGGAAATCAGAGTGTTTTCATGTCGATGACGAAGCGATAGCGCACATCGCCTTTGATCGTCCGCTCCCAAGCCGCTTCGATCTGCTGAATGGGGATCACCTCAACATCCGACGTAATCTTCTTTTTCGCGCAGTAATCGAGCATCTCCTGTGTCTCGCGAATGCCGCCGATCATGGAGCCTGCAAGTTTTCTTCTCTTGGGAATGAGCGAGAAGGCCTGGACTTGCAACGGCTTGGCCGGAACGCCCACCAGCGTCAGCACCCCATCCCTGCGCAAGAGATTCAGGTACGCATTGATATCATGGGGCGCGGAGACCGCATCGAGGATGAAATCAAACCGATTGGCGAGGGCGTCGAGGTTCTTGGCGTCCAACGAAACGACAAAGTCATGCGCGCCAAGGCGGCGCGCATCCTGTTCTTTCGTTTTAGACGTGCTGAAAACGGTGACCTCAGCGCCCATTGCAGCAGCCAGCTTGACTGCCATGTGACCCAATCCGCCTAACCCGACGAAGGGGAGATCTTGAGCGTATACTTCTCGTCCACAACGATTTGCGATGAGTAGCCCCCGTACGTCGGAGTCTTCTCGTCTTTCTCGGTTCCGTTGTACGTGAGGACGAGATGAACTTCGCAGTACTGCTCCAGGCCTGCCTTGCAGCTCGCGCACTTTCGACAGGAATCCACGAAACAGCCGACTCCGGCGAGCTCACCGATTTTGAATCGTTTCACCTTGGGTCCGACGCGTTTCACGCGTCCGACAATTTCGTGGCCGGGGACCATCGGAAAAATCGAGCCACCCCACTCGTCCCGCGCCTGATGGATGTCAGAGTGGCAGATGCCGCAGTAGAGAATTTCGATCAGCACATCGTGTGGACCCGGATCGCGCCGCTCAAAGTTGAACGGTTCGAGAATAGATGTAGGACCTTTGGTTGCGTATCCACGTGTCTGTAACATGTCTTGACCTCCTATTTTTTGCCCCTGTTCCTTACCAGTCGCATGAGGCGCCCATGATCCCTACCCCACTCGTCCGCTGGCGCGAACAAGAGGCTCCTCAACCAAATGTTCCGAGAGAAACCAGACCTGCATTTCGTTCGTGCGGATCACATCGCTCACCAGCAAGTCATTCGTCCCATCATCGCCAGCTTCGACGGCTTGCTTGGCCATCGTTCGGGACTCAAACAGAATGACCTCGTGCGCATGGAGTAGCCGAGACAGTTGCACGGGCACCTCCTGCCGGCCACGCGGGAGCCGAGGAATCAGGGTCGTCTCCGCCACATCGTGCGCCATCGCAATGCTGACCCCACCCAGCATCTGGACGCGCTCGGCGAGCGAATCCACGAGTTCGCTCTGTTCCTGGAAGTGCTTGTCGTAGAGCAGGTGCAGTTGATAGAAAGTCGGGCCCGCGACCTGCCAGTGGTGCTTCTTATACATGTCGCGCAGCGTGATCGTGTCGGCAAGGAGTTGGTTGAGATTTTCCACACTCTCCATGCAGGCGCTCTCCGCCAACGCGATCGGCAGCTTCGCGATCCTTCCATACGGTTGGATCTCTCTCGAGTCCTGATCCACAAGCGGCCGCACGCGGTCGAGAATGCTCTGATCTTTTAAAGCATGACTCTTCATGGCGTTCCTCCTTTGAATTTTCCCATTCCTTTCCCTTTTCCTTTTCTCACGTGGTGACGAAGGTTCCCTGCCGGAGTTCTTGCAGCGTCTGCTCGATCTCCTCCTCTGTGTTCATCACGAATGGACCATACCGCGCAATGGGCTCGTTCAACGGTTTCCCGGAAACCAGCAAAAAGCGCACCGGTGTCTCACCCGTGATCACCTTCACATAGTCGCCGTCACCCAACACGACGAGCCTGGGGTGTGAAACCATGGTTCCGTCTTCTTTCTCATCCCCGGAAAATTTTGCCTCGCCTTCAAAGACGTAGGCGAACGCCGTGTGCCCTCGGTGGATCGGCTGGACCAAGGAAGCATGAGCAGGCACGAACACATCCAGGTAGTTGGGATTGGCGGCAATTCCGGTCACCGGCCCGCTGACGCCATTAACCGTTCCGGTAATCACCCGGATCCGTGCTCCGTTGTCTTTTTTGATCTCAGGGATCTCGGCCGACCGGATATCCTGGTAGCGCGGCTTGGTCATCTTGAGCTTCGCCGGCAGATTGACCCAGAGTTGGAATCCGGCAATCCCTTCCGGACGTACCTGCGGCATTTCCTCGTGCATGATGCCGCGTCCGGCCGTCATCCACTGCACGTCCCCGGCCCCGATGCTCCCGGAGTTGCCGAGGGTATCCTTGTGATGCACCTCTCCCTGCAGCACGTAGGTCACCGTTTCGATCCCGCGATGAGGATGCAGGGGGAACCCGGCCTCATAATCGCGGGGATTGCTGGACGCAAAGTGATCCAACAGAAGGAATGGATCAAGATAGTCCAGCCTTCGCGTCGCGATACTTCGTTTGAGCCGGACCCCCGCGCCCTCAACGACAGGTTCCGGCTCGATGATCGTTTCGATTTTTCGAGGCAACGACTTCATGGCAACCTCCTTCCGGTCGAGTCACTGGGACAACCGGCGCAAGGGCTCAAACGCATCCTGGACTTCTGCTTCAGAGAGCACGCCATCGTACATCAACTGCTGGATGAGTGTCTCAACACTTTGCGTGGCCCGGCGCCGTATTCCTAGGACATGAAACGAGGGTGGGTAAAAAAGCACGTAATCAGGGGAGCGCAGGCGGACGTTGATCGGCTGGCTTTCCTGGTAAGACGGGAACTCAGACAATCCACCAGTGGGGATCATGAAGTACGGCTTGCCCCCAATATTCCCATCTTGATTGGGGACCTCTAGACTCCCCATGACGTCTTTTCCGGACAGATCCTGCACCTCGGAAAGCACGAGGAACAGCGCGCCTGCCACAAGAGCGTCTCCGGTCTGGTTGATGACTTTCACGGAATAGATGTATTCGTTCGTGAATGTGTCATGCCCCTCGAACGTCACGACCGGCACCACGCCGCCTGTCACGTCTTCAAGTTGCCCCACATCGACAGCCAAAGACTGAGGACTTGTCACAAGCAGGATGAGGCTGAAGAAGAACGCCACCAGCAGCATGAGGCCGACGATGAGCCACCAGGATCGCCGCGCCGACTGATTGGAGTCCGGCGCGAAAGCGTCAAGATGCGTGAGCAGGAGCAGATCCAGATATTGTGGTTGTCGCCGCGCTGGATTCATGGTCGTGCTCCTGCCGGGTTCTTCACCATCATGCCGCCTGCTCGCCCAGCTTTTGCAATGGAAAGTTGCGCTCACGCCAGGCTTCGACCCCGCCGGCCAGAGGCCGGACTCGCGTGATGCCGTTCTTTTTCAGCAGAAGCGCCATCCGAGCGGCGGTCGCTTCATTGGGACAGGCGCAGTACAGGACCACGTCCCGATCGCGAGGGATTTCATGATGCCGTTGCTCCAGCTCTTCCATCGCCATCTGCAGCGCGCCGGGGATCGTGTAGGGATCGGCCTGAATATCGAGCGGCTGGCGTAGGTCTACGATCATCATCTCATGGCCGTTGTCCATCATCTGCTTGAGCTCGTCCGCGGTGATCCGCGCAATGCGCAATTTCCGCAGCAGGAGATGCCGGCGGAAGTATTTGTAGGCGATATACAAGGCCAAGGCGCTTAGGATCAGCGCGACGAGCGAACCTCCGAAATGGGCTGCCTGCGCCGCGATCTGCTCGAGCTGGTCGCTGAACAGATACCCCGGAGTGATGTAGGTCACGGTCCAGAAGAACGCGCCGAGGCTGTTGTACAGCAAGAACCGCTCGACGCTCACGCCGAACAACCCAGCGAGAGCCGGCGTCACGGTACCCAACCCTGGAATGAAGTTGGAGAGGACGAGAGACCACATCCCGTGTCGGCCGAAAAAGGTCTCCGTTCGACGTATGCACGAGTCCGGCTCGAGCGAGATGCGGCAGAGCAGGTTCAGGACATGCCGGCCCCGATAGCGACCCAGGTAGTACCAGATGAAATCGCCCGCCAAGCAGGCGGCCACAGCTAAGCCGACAGCCATACCGAGGCTCATTTGGCCGGCTCCGGCCAGCGCCCCAACGGCGAGCAGCACCGGGACCGCGGGAATGGGTAACCCGACCTGCTCGGCAAACACCGCGGCGAAGAGGAGAAGGCTGCTATGGCGGATCACGAATTGCGTCACGTCATCCATGGGTCACCTTGCAGCCGAATAGACACCCTCATCCGATGCAGACAGGACCGCGTCCGGATGCAGGAAGGCCTGAACGCGCTCGTCAGTGGACATCTTTAGTTCAGAGACCGTCCCATCGAAGATCTTCTCTCCTTGGTGGATCATGATCAGGTGATCGGCCACCTGATACGCCGTCTCAATGTCATGCGTCACAACGATCTGAGTGACATGCTCCTGACCGTGCAGCCGGCAAATCAGCTCCTTAACAATGTGCGTATTGATCGGGTCCAACCCGGCTGTTGGTTCATCATAGAGGATCAGCCGGGGGTGATTCGCCAGCGCGCGCGCAATCGCCACTCGCTTTTTCATGCCGCCGCTCAGCTCGCCCGGCATAGCCTCTGCGATGTCATCGAGTCCGACGAAATGCAGGCTTTCCGCAATCCTGCTCTCGATTGTCTTCTCGCTTAACGTCCCCTGGTCCCAGAGGCGATAGCCCACATTCTCCCGCACAGTCACGGAATCGAACAGGGCCGCGCCTTGAAAGACCAAGGCCATCGCATTCCGGACATGAGTCATCTGCTGTTCCGAGAGACCCACTATCTCTTGGCCGTCGACCATGATACTCCCCGTGTCCGGTTGCACAAGCCCCTCGATAAGCCGAAGAATCGTCGTCTTCCCGGCGCCGCTCCCTCCGAGAATGGCAAGCGTCTCGCCAAACGGCACAGTCATCGAGATGTTCTTCAGGACCTGTCGTTCGCCGAACCTCACAGAGACATCTGTAAACTGAATCATGGCCGACCCCAATGTATTCCCTGCCGATTGCATGGAGCTTCCTCTTCCTTCACCCCAAACAATGGCAATTCATATTCCAGACGCGCCTCAATCTGGCAAAAGTCAGCTAAGTTGTTGAAACGACTGCTGGTGAGAGCTTGCTGGAGAGCAGGCTTTTGTTGAGTGAGGGATGCGGTGCCGAAGAAGCGGCGCCGACATATCGGCAGATGCCGACATATCGGCATTAGGAGCGGCATGAGATGCCGAGCCCTCTCATCCTGGATTGGAGCGTGGTCCATTTCATGTCGAGACGGCTCGACTCCGGCCTTCACTCACGCGGTGAAGGAGCAAGCCAGATAGCCAGGTTGCGAGCGTATGTCTTGATGTCGCTCAGAGTGTTCGGTTCGCGGTTGATGCCGTCGCCAGGCGGCTCGCCGACAAAACTCGGCGCGCCCTTATCCGTGTCCCAGTTGTAGTCCACGAAGTGATGAAAGCTCGCCTCGGCTATCCCTCGACCGACCGTGTTGCCCTGCTTGTCTTTCGCTCTCTCGAAAGCGACGACCAGGTTGAATGTGCGCCCGGTCTTCAGGCTTTTGCCAATGGCGATGACGCGCGCGTGCTCTTCACCGTCGGGGATGCCGACCGCGCCTTCATGCGGATGAGCAGGAAAATATCTAATCGCACCGGAAGGCGCGCTCGGATTGTGCAACAGCTCATGTACAGGCTCTACGGGCGTGATGATTTGATAATCGCCGTTGCTGCCGGAATGATAATTCGGCCACGAGATGGATCTCGTAGCTGAATCGTCAATTGTGCGCCGTGATCCATCGGGCTCAGGATTTCGCGTGTGAAAAAAATGCGCGCGCCCAACGCCGCCCAGCGTGCAGAGAGATGAGCCCAAATCCTGATGGTCCCGTGTGGCGAGGACGCCTCCGCCGCGTTGACGAAAGCGCGTGATGCCTCGACAGTCCGCAGCCGTCAGACCCTCGCCCACGTCAACGGCAAACAGCCAGAGCTCATCAAAGTCTGAGCGATCAAGCGTGCTCAGCACCGGGTCATCTGCTCCGGCATCCGACTCGCGGTTGCGTGCCGTCACCTTGCACAGTCCATTCCCCGCCTCGTCTTTCAAAGAAGCAAGGTGGTCGCGCAGCAAAGAGAATCGCCCGATGTGCCAGTCATCTTCGGTTTCAGGAATGGTCGTCTGCAACAGAATGCGAATTGGTCTTTTCATAGTTTGTCCTCACTGTGACTTGAATCGGCGGGCAAAGGAAATCGGGTAGGCCGCCGAACGCACGGCGATCATCGGATCGGCCGCCTCGATGCCAGGAACCACCGCTCCCGGCAGGAAGAGCA
>VBOK01000182.1 GCA_005877565.1 Nitrospirota bacterium | reverse complement strand
CAGCATTTAGTTTTCCCCCTTCCGTTTCCTGTCTGAGACAACGGCGCCAAGGTGGCCGGCGGCGAATGCGCGGACGGTCAGGTCCTTGTCCAGTAGGGCACGCCTCAGGTACGGAATGGCCGTCTTGCCTCCGACCCTGCCCAGCGCCTGGATTGCCGCCACGCGAACCCGTGGGGCGGGATCGTCGAACGTCTCCAGCGCGAAGGCCATCGCCCGCTCCGGGGCGCTCCGGGCCATCGCGCCCACCGCCGCGCTCCGCACGCCGAAATCAGGATCCTTGAGCAACTCCCGCATGACCAGCACCGCCTCGCCTTCGCCCAGCTTCATCAGCGCTTCTGCCGCTGCCAGCCTGACGAGCGAGTCGGAGTCCTTCACGGCACCCCACAGGGCGCCGATTGCCGCCTTGGCGTTGAGCCGGCCGAGGCTGTCTGCGGCGAAGTTACGGACGTACGGGTCCCGGTCGCTCAACGCGTCCACCAGCGCCGTGATGGCAGAGGGCGCGCCGAGGTCGCCCAGGGCTCCTGCGGCGAACGACCGGACCGACGCATCGGGGTCGCTCAGGCCCAGCGTCAGCACCGAGAGGGCCGCGGGGTCTTTCACTTTCAGCCGGCCGAGGATGCCCATGGCCGCGCCCCGGACGGCGGGGCTGAAGTCGCGGGCGGCCGTCAGGAACGGCTGTACCAGCTCGGGCTGGTTGAGACGCACCAGGGCTTCGCGCGATACCAATTGAACGATGGGGTCCTGGTCTTTCAAGCCGCGCCGCACCAGCCCGACGACCGACGGGTCCTTGGAAAGGCCCAGTGTGGAGAGCGCTGTGATGCGGACGGTGACGTCCGGGTCGATCACGGCGTCGCGGACAACGGGCAGCTTGGCAGCCAGACCAAAGCGGCCAGTGGTCTGGATGGCGAAGGTGCGCACCCGCGGCGAGGAGTCGTGCAGGGCCAGATTCAGGGCGGCCAGCGTGTCGGCCGGCCCAAGCTCAGCCAGGGCAGTCGCCGCCGCGCCGCGCACGATCTCCTGGCCCTGCGCAAGCAAGTGCGTGAGCAGGCTGACGCAGATGCGCCGCAGCAGGTCGCCCTTTTCCTGCCCTGCTTGGACAAGGTGGTCGTGGTCGGCCAGCGCCTCTTCCGGGCGACCCTGATACCCGTGGGCCAGTGCGCGCAGCTCGTACGCCGCGGTCTGGTCCGGCTGGGCCGCCAGTAGGGTATTCAGCAGCCGGACCGCCGTGTCGTAGTCCTTCCGCTCGAAGGCGGCTTGGGCGGTGCGGAAGTCGTTGGTCACGACGCGGGATGTGTCCTGCAGTACGAGTGGGAGGAGACCGACGAGCACGCCCACGATGAGCGTGAGCGAATGGGCGGGATTGATCCCCATGGGCGACATCTTAACAGGAAGTCCGTCGCGAAGGAATCGCGGGACGATGGCGAAAGAGCCCAATTGACAGACACGGATGGATATGCGACCTTTTGCGATCTCCGATGATTCCCCTGCGGGACGAGAATCCCACGACGCTAATGCCGGTCGTGACGGTCTCACTGATCGTCCTGAACTGCCTGGTCTTTCTGTATCAGCTCTCGCTGGGCCCTGCTGAAGAGCGCTTCATCCTGTCCTACGCAGCGGTGCCGGCCGAGTGGTTTCACCCGGGCACAGTGGTGGGTGATCCGGCGGTGCCTTCCGCGTTGACTGTCCTGACCTCGATGTTCTTGCACGCGGGCCTCATGCATCTGGGCGGCAACATGCTCTACCTTTGGATCTTCGGCAACAACATCGAAGACGTCATGGGCCACTGGCGCTTCATCCTGTTCTATCTGCTGTGCGGGGTCGCGGCCGTCTTTGGGCACGCCATCACGGCTCCGGACTCGACGGTTCCCATGATCGGGGCCAGCGGCGCGATCTCCGGAGTGCTGGGCGCCTATCTCCTGCTGTTTCCCCGGGCGCGCGTGCTGGTGCTGATCCCCGTCGGCTTTTTCATGCAGGTGGTGCCCGTGCCCGCCGTCGTGGTTCTGGGATTCTGGATCGTGATGCAGATCATCAACGGCGCCTTCAGTTGGGGAGGCCTCGGCGGCGGAGTCGCGTGGTTCGCCCACATCGGCGGGTTTGTAACCGGGCTGGCGCTGCTCAAGGTCTTCCAGCGCCGACCGGTCAATGACATGTTCCGGTGGTAGCCCTCCGAGAAAGGCCTGTGATAAGATTCGGACGGTTTGTGCGGATTCATGGCGAAGGAGGGCGGTATGCAGGCAGGACTTTTCGTCGTCATCGGATTGATCCTCAGTTGGGGGCTTGATCCCCCGCCCACATGCGCTGCCGATATGAGCCTCACGGGCAAGCTCACCATCTCCGTGACCGGCCGCGAGCAGGCCCTCTTTGAGAAGGCCAGCGTGAAGTTCGAGAAGCTTCATCCTCGCGTGCGGGTGCGGTTTGCGACGACGGATGGTAGGGACCCGCTGGCGGCTCTGGCCGACGGCTCGGCGGACATCGCCGTAACGGGCGGGTCAATGAAGCCTGAAGAGAAGGACTGGATAGGCACCACTGTCGGATGGGAGGGAATCGCCATTATGGTCAACGCCTCCAATCGCGTGCAGGAGGTCACCCTCAAACAGGTCACCGATCTCTTCGGCGGGGCAGTCAAGACCTGGAGTGAGCTCGGGGGGCTCGAAGCCAGGATCACGGTCGTCAACCGGGAAGAGGGCAAGGGGGTGCGGCCCTACCTGGAGCAGCTCTTGAGCCTGGGCGGGAAGTTCGTGAACGGGAAAGGCGTGGTGGAACCCGACAAGGAGGCCATCCGGTTCGTCTCCGGCAATCTGAACGCGGTGTCCTACATCAACCTGAGCACGGGCGCCGGCAATGTCAGTGTGGGCGTGCCGATCCGCCTGCTCACGATCGATAAAGTCGATCCGGAGCCGGCGAACGTGTCATCGGGGGCCTATAAGATTTCGTGCCATTGATCGTCACGAAGTAGCTGCACAGATGGAGCCCGGCGCGAGGAAGGCAGCGAAGCAGACGAAGGGGACCGAGCCCGCGAGCCGGTCACGGCTCGGGGAGCTTCTGGTCGAGCGGAAGCTCATCACGAGGCAGGTCCTCGAGGGGTCCCTTCAGGAGCAGCGTCAGTCGGGCCGGCGTATCGGTGAGATTCTCCTCGATCGCGGGCACGTCACGGAAGCGCAGCTCATCCCCTTCCTGACCAATCAGCTCAAGCTCCCCTATACCGACGTTTCCGCCCTGGCCCTAGGCTCGGACCAACTCAACCTGATCCCCGAGACACTGGCGCGCAAGTACACCGTCCTACCGGTCCGTCTGGATGGGAAACGGCTGGACGTTGTCATGGCCGATCCCATGGACCATGAGGCGATCCAGGACCTCTCCTTCGTCACGGGGTGCCAGGTGTCGCCGACTCTCGGCAGCCGGTCCCAGATCAAGGACGCCATCGAGCGATTCTACGCCAGGCATCTGGAGGGGGCGGGCCGTCTGCTGGCGCGGGGTGTCTGGCAGGCGACCACACCGCTCCTCACGCCACGCTCCCAGGAAGCCAGCGCGCTGGACGCCGATGCCGAGGATGCCCCAGTCGTCCAATTGATGAATCTCATCATGCGCAAGGCGATCCAGCTGGGCGCCAGCGACATCCACATCGAGCCTGGCGTGCCGGATGGCACCGTTCGGTTCAGGCTGGACGGATTGCTGTCTGATCAACTCAAAGTTCCGGTCGCGCTGCACCCGGCGCTGGTGTCGCGCATGAAGATCCTCGGCCGTCTCGACATTGCCGAGCGGCGGCTCCCGCAGGACGGCTCGGTGCGCGTGAAACTGGAAGGGCGGGAAGTGGACCTGCGCATCTCTACGATCCCGCTGCAGCACGGCGAAAAGGCAGTGCTCCGCGTCCTGGACGCGTCGAGCAAGAGCCTGGAGCTCGAGCACATCGGCATGACCCCCAGCGATTTGAAGCAAGTCCATGGGCTGATCACACGCCATAAGGGCATGGTCGTGGTCACGGGCCCTACCGGCAGCGGCAAGACTACCACGCTCTACGGCATTCTCAATCGGATCAAGTCCCCCACGACGAACATCGTCACGGTGGAGGATCCGGTCGAGTATCACTATCCGGGGCTCAATCAAATGCAGGTCAACGCGGACATCGGCCTGACCTTCGCCAAGGGCCTCCGATCAATTCTTCGCCAGGACCCCGACATCGTTCTGGTCGGGGAGGTCCGGGACGCCGAAACCGCTGAGATCGCCTGCCGGGCAGCGCTGACCGGCCATCTGGTCTTCACCACGCTGCATACGAACGACGCGCCTTCCACCATCACACGACTGCTGGACATCGGGGTGCCCCGCTACTTGGTGGCGTCGGTGGTGATCGGGATCATCGCCCAGCGACTGGTGCGGGTCGTCTGCCGCGACTGTAAGGCGCCCGCCCAGCCCGATACTGCCGTGGTGACCGCGTTGGGCCTGTCGGCGGTCAGCTTGGCCGGCGGCACATACATGGCCGGCAAAGGCTGTGCGAGATGCCAGGAGACCGGCTACAAGGGGCGGACGGGCGTGTTCGAAACTCTGATCCTCGATGCCAGAATCAGGGACCTGATCCTCCGCGGAGCGACAGAAGAGGACATCCGTATCGCCGCGCAGGAGTCCGGGATGCGCGCCCTGGTGGAAGACGGGCTCGAAAAGGCCAAGGCCGGGCTCACGACGATCGAGGAACTGGGCCGTATCCTAGAAGTCAGCGAGTACGCGGCTGCCAGTTGTCCTGGGTGCGGCCGGCACCTCAATTCGGAGTACCGGTTCTGTCCGTATTGCCGGGCGGTGCTGCGTCGTGTCTGTGCCGGTTGCGGGCGGCCGCTCCTCTCAGCGTGGCTGGCCTGCGCGCATTGCGGTCAGGAGCACGGCTAGGGAGCATGGCACGATCGCACGCGATCGCCGGTGGGCACGCCACCCGCCCCGCAGAAATCTGGAACCTGCAAGACCTGCTACGCGATCCAGCCCGCGATCTGGACGTTCTGCAGCAGGAGCTCGAGGAGCAGGTCCGGTGCTTCGAAGGATTTCGGGGCAGGTTGGCCGCAGAGATTCCCACCGAGACGTTTCTGAACGCGCTAAAACTGGCCGAGGCGATCACCAGGACGACGAGCAGGCTCGGCGCGTACGCCTACCTCTGGTTCTCCGAGAACACCAAGAACCAGAAGGCCCGAGTCTTCAAGGCAGCCGTCGAGGAGATGCAGGCGGGCTTCGCGAACCGCATGCTGTTCTTCGACCTCTGGTGGCAGAAGCTCGATGACGCGAACGCCGCCCGGCTGTTGGCCGGAGCGGGGGACTATACGTACCACCTGGAGTCCCTGCGCCGCTTCAAGGACCACGCCCTCAGCGAGCCCGAAGAGAAGATCATCAACGTCAAGAGCGTCACCGGCCGCCGGGCGCTGGTGGGGCTCTATGACATCCTGACCAGCGGCTTGACGTACACGCTGACGATCAATGGCAAGGCCCGCAGGCTCACCCGTGAGGACCTGCTGGTGTACGTGCGCGCCCCTGACGCCCGCATCCGTGAGGCGGCCTACCGCGAGCTGTACAGGGTGTTCGCGCAGCATGCTGACGTGATCGGCGAGGTTTACAAGACCCTCGTGACGGACTGGAAGCAAGAGCACCTGAGCTTACGCAAGCACCGCTCGCCGATCGCGGTGCGCAACCTCATGAACGACGTGCCCGAGGAGGCGGTCGAGGCCCTGCTGGCTGTCTGCGCCCGGAACGCTGGCGTCTTTCAGGACTATTTCGCGATCAAGGCCAGGCTCTGCCGCATCCGGAAGATGAGCCGGTACCACATCTAGGCGCCCTTCCGCGAGGCCCGCCGGCGGTATTCCTTCGCGGCTGCGTCAGCGAAGGTGCTCGACGCATACCGCGCTTTTTCGCCGCGCCTGGCGGAGCTGGCCGGCCGGGTGCTGGAGGAGCGTCACGTGGATGTGGCGGTCCGTCCCGGCAAGCTTGGCGGGGCTTACTGCTACAGCGTGATCCCCGGCCTGACGCCGTACGTGCTCCTGAACTTCAAGGGCGACGTTCGGGACGTCGCCACGCTGGCCCACGAACTGGGGCACGCTGTGCACGGCATGCTGGCGGCCGATCATTCGATCTTTACCTTCCACGCCATGCTCCCCTTGGCCGAGACGGCCTCGGTGTTCGGCGAGCGTCTCCTTTCCGACGCCTGGATGGCCGAAGAGCGGGACAAGGTCGTCAAGCAGAGCCTGCTTGTCCGGCAGCTCGATGACGCGTACGCTACCATCATGCGGCAGGCCTACTTCGTGCGGTTCGAGCGCGAGGCGCACCGGATCATCGGCGCAGGGGGCACGATGGACGATCTCTGCGGCGTGTACTTAAACGAGCTGCGCCAGCAGTTCGGGCGAGCGGTTGCGGTACCGGATGAATTCCGGTGGGAGTGGCTGTCGATCCCCCATCTCTTCGCGAGCCCGTTCTACTGCTATGCGTACAGCTTCGGCAACCTCCTGGTGCTGGCGCTCTACGCGCTCTATCGGACTCACGGTGAGTCGTTCGTCCCGCGGTATCTCGCGCTCCTGGCGGCCGGTGGGTCGCGATCTCCGGAGGCCCTGCTGAAGGATTTCGGCGTGGACATCCGGTCGGAGAGTTTCTGGCAGGCGGGGTTTGAGACGATCAAAGGGATGGTGCGGGAGCTGGAAAAAGCTGCGTGAACGGCACCGTCGGCATGTTTGTAGGGGCGAACCTATGTGTTCGCCCAATTCAGGGCAGACACACAGGTCTGCCCCTACATCGGTCAAAGCCTTAGAATGTCTCTCTACGACAGCCTAGATCGTTACGTGGAAGAGAGCCGGCCTCGCTTTGAGGAGTGGCTGGGGCGGCTGGTGGAGATCCCCACCGTCAGCATGGATCCCGCGCGTCGCAACGATATGTGGCGGGGCGCGGAGGTGGCGGTGGGCTGCCTCACGTCCTTGGGGGCACAGGCAACGATCGTCGAGACCGGAGGCTATCCGCTAGTCGTCGGCGGGTGGACGCAGGACCCGGCTTGGCCGACCGTGACTGTCTACAACCATCTCGATGTGCAGCCGGCGATGGAGCCGGAATGGACGCGCGAGCCGTTCAAATTCACGGTCGAGGGCGAGCACTATCATGGTCGGGGCGCCACCGACGACAAGGGGCCGGCGCTCACCGCGTTGCTGGCGGCCCGCTACGCGGCCGAGCACGGCGTGCGGCTCAATATCCAGTTCGTCTGGGAACTGGAGGAAGAGATAGGTAGCCCCCACTTCGCGGAAGGCTTAGCGAAAGCGATGAATTTCCGCAAACCAGATTCTGTCGTTGTGTCTGATACAATCTGGCTGGCGGGCGGCCGTCCGGCGGCGCCCTATGGGCTACGGGGCAATCTGGCTGCGCGGCTGATCCTGGAGACTGCCAGGCGAGAGGCGCATTCCGGCTTGACCGGCGGCGTGGCCCGCAATCCCCTCACGGAACTGGCCGCCGTGCTCGCGGCCTGCGTGGACGCGAAGACCGGACGGGTCACCATCCCTGGGTTTTACAAGTCAGTCAGGCCGCTGGGCAAGACGGATCGGGCGCAGTTTCTGAGGTCCGGCTTTCAGGTGAAGACATTCGCCGCCGCGCACCAGTTGACGAAATTGCGCGTGCGGGATCGCATGGAAGTGATGAAGCGCCTGTGGGCCGAACCCACGTTTGAAGTGCACGGTTTCGTCGGAGGATACACGGGGCCAGGGGTCAAGACCTCCATTCCGCCGCGCGCGGAGGCCAAGGTCAGCATGCGGCTGGTGCCGGCTCAGGACCCGGCCGCCATCTTCCGAATCTTCCGCGCCTATGTCCGCAAGCTCAACCCCGACGTCCACGTGGAAGCGCACGGCATGCTGCGACCCTACGTGGCCGATCTTGGCGGGCCGTATGCGGGGGCTGTGCTGAAGGCTCTGCGCTTCGGCTTCGGGAAGGAGCCGGCCTTCATCCGCGAGGGCGGGTCCATCGGGGCGGTCGTGACCATGGCGAAGCGGTGGAAGGCGCCCGTCATGTTCCTGGGCTTGAGTCTGCCGGAGCACGGCTACCACGCGCCCAACGAGCGTTTCGACTGGGGGCAGGCGTCCGGGGGGATGAAAGCGTTCGTCGCATACTTCGATGAGGTCAGCAGGATCACCGGCAAGACCCAAGGGAGCAGGACAGCATGATGATACGAATGATCCCGATCGCTTCGGTTATGGGGCTGCTTGCGTTAACCGCGTGCTCGGCTTCAAACGTTGCTACCTTCACATCCTACCCGACACCCGACAAGAACCTGGACTTGGCGGCCCTGAATGTAGCCCATCTGAAGACACTGACCGTTGGCCAATCACGCGAGGAAGTTCTGGAACGAATGCAGGCCGATCCAGTGGAGGGGTGCATCAAGTGGGGATGGTCCACATGGGCCCAGATCCAGCGCGCGATGGGCTGGCTACCGTGCGAAAAGCGCGAAGTCATCCGGAGCCCCTACCAGACGCAGACCCTGGAGCAGGGCGGCATGCGCTATGAGGTGCTGTTCTACTACACAGGCGGAGTTGATGCCGAGGGCATGATTAGTAACAAACAGTTGACGCCGGTGATCATCGAGAACGGGAAGCTGTCGGGCTGGGGCTGGGAGCACCCGCTGGCCCAACAGTTTCTGCAACCCCGTGCGCCCACGGATCAGGCCGGCGACCTCAATAACCGCGCCGTCAGTTTCAGAAGCCAGGGCCGCTACGCCGAGGCAGAACCGCTGTTCCGCCAGGCACTCGATATCACGGAGCGCGCCAAAGGGGCGGAGCATCTGGACGTCGCCATCATCCTCAACAATCTAGGCGAGCTCTATTACGTTCAGGGCCGCTACGCCGAAGCCGAGCCTCTCTACCAGCGCGCGCTGGCTATCAAGGAGAAAGTGCTAGGACCAGACGATCTGGGGTTGGCTACGACCCTGGAGAACTACGCGGCCTTGCTCGCGAGGACCAACCGCGAAGACCAAGCGACGACGCTGGCCGCTCGGGCCAAGTTGATCCGGGCCAAGCACGAATAAAGACCCAACATTTCGCCTTCCACAGTGGAGCCTTCTCCGGATATAGAACGCAGATATATAACATATCACAGCCTGTGTAGGGACTCGCCTGCACCGGAGTCGTCGAAAACATCCACTCCCTCCAGCGCAATGCCGAGAATCGTGGTTGTTCTTTAGACATCACTGTTCAGGTCTCGCTCTTCCAACATGGCATGCCCTGTGCTTCTTTCAGGATTTAGCTCAGGATGTCCTTGCCTTTAATACGTCCATCTACCCGAGGGAGGATTATGAGTATGGGAATGGTGGTGCGCATACTTCATCTTGAAGCCAATCCGAACGATCAGGAATTGGTTCGCCTGGCGCTGGTCAAAGAAGGCATGACCTGCGAGCTGATGCGCGTCGAGACCCGCGGCGACTTCCTTGCCGCTCTTAAGCAGAGCGGGTGGGACATCATCCTGGCCGACTACACGCTCCCTTCATACGAGGGACTGTCTGCGTTGAGACATGTGCGAGAACTGTACCCTGAAGTCCCCTTCATTTTTGTGACCGGCACCATCGGAGAAGACACAGCGATCGCATCTCTGAAAGCCGGCGCCACAGACTACGTGCTGAAACACCACCTCGCACGACTGGCCCATGCCGTGCGTCGTGCCTTGCGCGAGGTTGAGGAACGGAGGGAACGCAAGCTGGCCGACGAGGACAGAACCAGACTGGAAGAGCAGCTTCGCCAGGCTCAGAAGATGGAGGCGATCGGCAGGCTTGCCGGCGGCATCGCGCATGACTTCAACAACCTGTTGACGGCCATTACCGGCTACAGTGAACTTGTGATCAACAGCCTCGGAGCCAATCTCCTTGCTCGCAAAAACGTCGAGCATATCAAGAAAGCGGCTTGGCGGGCCGCAACCTTGACACGCCAGCTGCTGGCCTTCAGCCGCCGGCAGGTTCAGCACCTGAAAGTGCTGGACCTGAATGCCGTGGTAACGAACTTTGAGGCCATGCTCCAGCCCCTGATCGGCGAGGACATCCATCTGGAGACCGCCCTGCAACCTGGATTGGGCCTCATCAAAGCGGATCCTGGGCAGATCGAACAGATCATCCTGAACCTGATCGTCAATGCCCGTGATGCGATGCCGGAAGGAGGCAATTTGACGATCGAGACTGCGGATGTCGAACTGGACGAAGCGTACGCCCACAGGCATGTCTCAGTCCGGCCTGGACCTTACGTGATGCTGGCGTTCAGCGATACAGGGTGCGGGATGGACGAGGAGACCCAGGCCCGCATCTTCGAGCCATTCTTCACGACCAAAGAGCACGGTAAGGGAACCGGTCTTGGCCTGGCCACGGTCTACGGCATTGTCAAACAGAGTGGCGGCAACATCTGGGTCTATAGCGAGCTCGGAAAAGGCACGACGTTCAAAATCTACCTGCCTCAGGTCGAGGGCATCGCTGAGGGAAGCGAGCCGGCCCATCCTGGTTCCTCGATACTGCGCGGTTCAGAAACGATTCTTCTCGTGGAAGATGAGGACATGGTTCGGAGCTTGGCGCAGGAGATCCTTGAAGCGCATGGCTATGCCGTGTCGGAAGCGTGTGATAGCACGGAGGCCCTGCGCATCTGCCATATGCATTCCGGTTCGATCCATCTGCTGGTGACCGATGTTGTGATGCCGGGGATGAGCGGCCGCGAACTGGCTGCGCGATTGGGGACTATCCATCCAGAGACGAAGGTGCTCTACATGTCCGGCTACACTGATGACGCGGTCGTCCGCCATGGGGTGTTGAACGCAGGGTTGGTGTTTCTCCAAAAGCCATTCTCAGCGAATACCTTCTTGCGCAAGGTGCGGGAGGTGCTCGACTCGCCGTCCAGCCATACGGTCTACGGCAGGATGACGGCTTCCTCGGAATAGCCGAGGTCCTTGAGGGTGCCCTCCAGGGCTTCCACCATCGGCGGGGGGCCGCAGAGAAAGACGATCGTGTCGGGCCCTGGCGCGGGCAGGTGGACGCGCAACATGTCGTCTGTGACCCGCCCGGCTCCCATCGTCCAGACCGCGGGTGGCTGTTCGAGCACGTGATAGCAGTGGAAGTTGGGATGGTCGCGTACGTCCCGATCCCATTCCTCCCGGAGGATGATGTCTTCCTCGGTCTTGTTCGCGAAGACTAGGAACAGTTCGACGTCGAGTCGCTTTGTCAGGATCCTGCGGATGATGGCGATCATCGGTGTGATACCGGTCCCGCCGGCGACGAAGCCGACCTTCTTGGCCATCCCGTCCACCCAGTGCCCGCCCGTGTTCGGCCCGCTCATCAGTACGGTATCGCCCGGCGTCTTCGTCTTGATGCGCGTGATGTCTGCCATAGTGTACGGATCATAGCCTGCGCGCCTGAGTCTGGCAACGCGTGCCATCACCCGAGAGTCCGTTTGATTGACACCTCACCCCTCGCGGGATATTCTGTCAGGGCCAATGCCTGTGCCGATACGTGAGACTGCGCCGTTGCTGATGCCGCGCTCGCTGGTCGGGCCGCTCATGCGGCTGTACGACTATCCGCACCCGCGCAAGCCCGGCCGGGTGATCCGCGGCTACGACCGCCACCATGCGCTCCGCACTGCCCGCATGTGCGCAGCGGTCGCTCGGCGGCTGGGTCACGCCGAAGCACGGGTGGGGCGGTACCAGATCGCGTGCCTGCTGCATGATTTGGGACGGGCGGGCCTCGATCAGGAGCTGTTCGGCAAGATCTGGTCCTGGGCCCGGGCGAACGGCATTCCCACCAGGCCCCGTGAATGGCGCGCGGTCCATCCATCCACTCCATACGGCCGGGAGACGGAGGCGTTTCTGGAGCGCTATGCCCAGCACCTCGCCAGGCTCGGTGTGTCGCTCGATTCCTGGACCACCGAGCAGGTGGAGATGCGCCTGGGCTACGCGCGCCGTTTGGCCCGGCAGTTGCGCGTCGCCAGGCCCAAGCTGACCCGGCTCGGCGTGAAATGGGCGCCGTGGATGGAGCGCGTCATGCTCTACTATTACTACCCCGAGAAGCTGAACGGGTCGGCGCGGTGGGTCCGCGAGCTGGCCGAGGTCCTGGTGGCATGCGAGCAGTTCGAGGCCTACAGCAACCGCCAGCGCGGGCGCGACTACTACACGCGCAAGAAGGAGAGTTTGCCTGAGGCCTTCGCCTACCTCGACAAGCTGCAGGTGGAGGGCATCCTGAGCCCGCGCGTGGTGCAGACGGTGCGCGAGCTGGCCGCGGCGGGCGCGTTCGACCGACTGCTTGCTGAGTCACGCGGCGCCGCGCTGCCGCGTCGAGAGCTCCAGTACCTCAGGTCGTTGAAGGCATGAGCGTCAAGACCATCCCGATCCGGCTGGACATGCGCGGCGACGCTCAGATCGAGAACATCACCAAGCGGGTCCAGGAAGCGGTGGGCGAAACCGGTCTGAAAGCCGGGATCGCCACGGTCTTCATCCGGCACACCACTGCCTCCGTGATGCTCATCGAGGACGAGCCGGGCATCCGCGCCGACACCAAGGCGATCTGGGACCGCCTGATCCCGGCCGACGCGCGCTGGGAGCACAACACCCGCAATCCCGGCGAGGACAACGCCCACAGCCACCTACGGGGGCACCTGCAAGGCCCGTCGGTGACCATCCCCTTCACTGACGGCGCGCTGCTGCTCGGCACGTGGCAGCAGATCGTCGTGGTGGATTTCGACACGCGGCCCAGAAAGCGCGACCTCGTGGTCCAGGTGGTCGGCGAGTAGCCGTATTCATCCTTCACCTTCTATCCTGTTCATCGTCGTACTGGCGGGGGCGCTGCTCGTCTGGCCGGTCGCGGGCGAGCAGGACTGTGAGCTCCACAACGACGACCTGGGGCGTAGCTTTCCTCTCGACAAGATGGAGCGCCACGCCCTGTGTCGCCTGGCTGGCGTCGTCAATGACCCCACGACCAGCCATGTCAACCCGCCAGTCCTGACGCCGATCCGCAAACCGGTCTACGCCTTTTTGCTAGACCACGTGGTCCTGACCGCCACGCTGGTCCGCACGCTGGGGATCGGCCAATACACCATCAAGCGGGTCGGGGCGCAGGGTTTTCAGGGGGATGACGGGCTAGGGTCTGAGGCGCTGGTCGACCTGCTCTACCAAAACTCGACGCAGCGGGTCTACTACATCCAGGGCACGCATCACGGCAAAGTCCTCCCGCTAATCACCGGGGAGGCGATCGTGATGCTTACCTCGCAGACCCGGACCGGCAGCGACGGGAAGGAGTCCGTCGAGACGCGGATGGCGGTCTATGCGCGGCTGGACAACCCCATGCTGGCGACGCTGGTCAAGGTGCTGCAGCCATTCCTGCGTGGGGTGCTCAACGGGAAATTAGCCGGCCCCTTTCTTGCCGTCCACCGACTCGGCGAGCTGATCGCCGCCAATCCTGAGCAGGTCTACCAGCAGGCCGAAACCATTTCGGAACTCGACAAGACCGAGCTCGATGCCCTTCGCGCCCTGCTCACGTCGAAACCATGAACGAGGAATGATGAATGCTGAACGGCAACCTTCAATTCATCACTCAGCATCCATCATTCAGCGTTGCCCTTGACGATCTTCCCGCCCTGGATCACGTACTCCAGGCGCGCGGGCTCTTCCAGCAGGGCGATGTCGTCCAGAGGGCTGCCTTTTACCACGAGCAGGTCGGCCTGTTTGCCGGCTTCGACCGTGCCGATCTCCTGCTCGAGGCCGAGCAGGGTTGCGGCCGAGCGGGTGGCGGCCTCGATCGCCCGCATCGGGGTGAGCCCGAACTGCACCATCCGGCGCAGCTCCTGCGCATTGCGCCCGTGGTGGTTGAAGGGTGTGCCGGCATCGGTGCCCATCGCGATCCTTACGCCGGCCTTGACCGCTTTGCGGAAGTTCTGCCGCTGCGCCTCCGCCATCCCGGCGCATTTCTCGAGCGCGTAGTCCGGCATCCCACCCTGCTTGCCGTGCTCGAAGCCGCACTGGATGGCCGAGAGGGTCGGGACGAGAAAGGTCCGGCGCTTGAGGAGCAGGTCCAGCGCCTCGTCATCCAGCAAGGTCCCGTGCTCGATGGAGTGGACCCCGGCGCGGAGGGCGTTCTTCATGCCTTCGGCGCCGTGCGCGTGGGCCGCGACGCGCCGGCCCGCGCGCACGGCCTCTTCGACGCCGGCCCGTAGCTCTTCCAGCGTGAACTGCGCCGTGCCAGGGGAGGTCCCCGGCGTCAGCACGCCGCCAGTCGCGATAAACTTGATGACGTCGGCGCCCGCGCGGATCTGCTCGTGCACCGCCTTGACGATCTCGTCAGGGCCGTCGGCTTGGCGTCCGATGAACCAGGCGTGCCCGCCCGGCATGCAGATCACGAGGCCCGCGTTGAGCGTGCGGGGGCCCGGGATGATCCCGGCCTTGATCGCGCGGGTGACTGAGATCGAGATGCGCTCGCGGGAGCCAACGTCGCGGACCGTTGTGATCCCGGCTTCCAGCGTCGCGCGAGCGTGGACGACGGCCTTGACGGCAGTGACGGTCGGATCGTCCTGTTCGAGCGTTCGGATGGCATCCGGACCGGCGTCCAGGCAGTAGTGAACGTGGCAATCAATGAGACCGGGGAGAAGGGCCCGCCCATGGCCTGCGATCACGCGTGAGCCACGCGGGACCTTGACCCGGCTGTCGGGGCCGACTGCGGCGATCCGATCACCGTCCACCACGACGGTGGCCCGCTCCAGCTTAGCGCCGGTGCCATCGATGACAAGGATGTTGCGAATGGCGAGGGACATGGTCAACCGTTAATCGTTATGCGTTAAACGGCAGTTTCTCTGCCCCGATACGTTTAACGTTTCACGTTTAACGATCTACGCCTTGAGCACGGCCTGGACCTCGCCAACATGGCCGTCCACTTTCACCTTGCGGAAGATCGCCTTGAGCGTGCCGGTTTCGTCGATGATGAACGTGCTGCGTTCGATGCCCCAGTAGGTCTTCCCGTACATGTTCTTCTTCTTGTAGACCCCGTAGGCCTTCGAGACCTTGCCGTCCTCATCGCATAACAGCGTGAAAGGGAGGCTGTATTTCTTGATGAACTTTTGATGGGACTCGGCGTTGTCCATGCTGACGCCCAGCACGACGGTGTTGGCCTGCTCGATCGTTCTCAAGGAGTCCCGAAAGCCGCACGCTTCCTTGGTGCACCCCGGTGTGTCGTCCTTGGGGTAGAAGTAGAGCACCACCTGTTTGACTTTGAGGCTCTTGAGACTGACCGTCTTGCCGTCCTGGTCGGGCAGGGAGAAGTCAGGGGCCTTGTCGCCCACCTGCAACGCATCGGCCATGGTATCCCCTTTCAACAAAGCCGGTGGTGGTCTGCCTTGCACCACCGCCCGGGTGAATCAACCGCGATCAGGTTGCTGTGGCGTAGGCCTGCAGGGCGGCGGTCAGGGCCGCGCCGCTCTGCTTGGTCCACCCGTGTTGACCGAAGATCTGTTCGAGTGTGGACAGCAGCGTCACCACGTGTTCATGCCGCGAGGATTCGCCCATCAATCCGATGCGCCACACCCGGCCGGCGAGCGGACCGAGCCCGCCGCCGATCTCGATGCCGAATTCGGCCAGCAGCGTCTTGCGCACCGCCGCCTCGTCCACGCCGGCGGGTACGCGCACGCAGTTCAACGTGGGCAGCCGGTGTCCGGTCTGTGCCTGGGGCTCGCACCCCAGCGTCGCCAGACCGGCCATGAGCGCTGCGCTGTTGCGGTAGTGACGGTCAAACCGGGCCTCCAGCCCTTCCTCCACCACGAGGCGCAGGGCTTCACGCAGCGCATAGATCATGCTGATAGGCGCCGTATGGTGGTAAGCTCGTTTTCCTTCTGCCCAATAGTCCGCGATCATCGACAGGTCGAGGTACCAGCTCTGCATCTTCGTCTTGCGCCCCTTGACCACCTCCAGGGCGCGTCGGCTCAAGGTCAGCGGGGCGAGACCAGGGGGGCAGCTCAGGCATTTCTGCGTCCCGCTGTAGCAGGCGTCGATCCCCCACGTGTCCACCCGCACGGGCACGCCGCCGAGGGACGTGACGGCGTCCACGACAAGGAGCGCCCCGTACTGCCGGCAGAGCGGGCCTATCTCCTCCATCGGCTGATGGGCGCCGGTGGAGGTCTCCGCATGGACCAGGGCGACCGCTTTGACGGAGCCTGCCTGCCTGAGCGCGTCCTCCAAGCGGTGCGGGTCGATGGTCTGTCCCCACGGGACCTCGAGCGTGACTGCCTTGCCGCCCGCGCGTCCCACGATGTCGGCCATGCGCGCACCGAATACGCCGTTTACGCCCACGATCACGATGTCGCCCGGCTCGACCAGGTTCACCAGCGCAGCCTCCATGCCAGCCGAGCCAGTGCCGGACACGGCGATGGTGAAGGGGTTGTCCGTCTGGAAGACCGTGCGGAGCAGGGCCTGCACCTCGTTCATGATCGTGAGGAATTCAGGGTCCAGATGGCCGAGCAGCGGCGTGCTCATGGCGCGCAGCACGCGGGGATGGACGAGGCTAGGACCAGGACCGAGCAGGAGCCGAGGAGAAGGGGCTAGTTCAGAGACCGTTTGCGACATGCGCGCATTATACCCTATACTCCCGCCCCATGCCCGATGCCGACCAGCCATCGGAGAGCCTGCAGGCCTCCGTCCAAGGTCCTATCCGGCCGTCCATCTTCTCCCCCTGGGTGACCGCCGCCTATGGGCTCTTCGTCGTCGTGTATCTCGGGCTTGCCGTCGTCCCGTCTTCCTCGTCGCGACTGGACCAGTTGGATCATCCGGAAGAATCGCTGGAGCGGCTCGTGTCCCGCGACCTGGACCTGCGAGATGCGCTCCACCGGGCCGCCGACTGGAAGCGGGCGCTGTATGTGGCCTTCGCCGGTCCCGAGGACACGCTGGGCGACGCGATCGCCTGGTACGACGAGCTCGTCAGCGCGGGTCCTGCTCCCCTCACCCAACTCTATCGGGTCATCCTGCTGGGGGAGGACGGCCAACTGAACCGCGTGAGCGCCGCGCTGGTTCCCTGGGAGTTTCAGGGGGAGTCGGCAGCTCGCATGGTGCAGTGGGTCCGGGCGGCTTACCTGACACCCGTACTCGATCGGGAGACGGGACGGTCGCTGGTGGCGGAGATCCGCTCGGAGCTGACTCCGGGCTGGTTTGCCGATGTGCTGGTCGCGCGCGTGGCCGCCGCGATGGGCGATCAGGCCGTCCAGGCCGCGGCGGAGGCGGCCATCGGTGCGCGCGGGGAAGCGTTGCTCGATCGCTGGATCAGCTTGATTCTGGGACAGTTAGTCCTGCTGGCGCTCGGCACGGTGGTCCTGGGCAGGGTTCTGACGAGGCGCCTGCCGTTAGTGGTCGGGGACGCGCCCTTGCCCCCGCTCTGGTCGCAACAGGATGGCCTCGGGCTTTTCGTGCGGGGGGTGTTCGGTTTTCTGCTCATCGGCCTGGTGTCCAACCTCCTGCTGCCGAAGGAGTCGCTGTTCACCGGCATCTCGACACTGGTGGCGGGTGTGCCGATGGTCTGGTGGACCCTCCGGTACTTCTCACTTCGTGGCTTGTCGGTGCCGCCGGCCTTCGGGTTGAACCTGCAGCCGGGTGCAGTGGGACGGATCGTCGGGGCGACCCTGGTGATCAGCACCCTGTCGGTGCTCGGAGAGGTGTTGATCACCGTCGGCAGCGATGCGCTCCACATCAAGGCCCATTGGGCGGACGGGCTTTTGGAAAACTTGCTGTGGGGGCCGCCGTGGCTTGTCGCCTGCGAACTCCTCGACAGCATTGTCTGGGCGCCGCTGCTCGAGGAACTGGCGTTCCGCGGCGTGCTCTACGCCACCCTGCGGATGGCGATCGGGGTGTGGCCGGCAATAGGGGTAAGCGCAGCCTTCTTCGCGCTGGTCCACGGCTATGGGGTGATCGGGTTCGCGTCGGTCTTCTGGAGCGGGGTCCTCTGGGCGCTGGCCTACGAGCGGACTCGTAGCCTTCTGCCGGCGATCCTCGGCCACGCGATCAACAACCTGTTCGTGTCGGTGGAATTTATCTGGCTACTCCGGGTGTAGTCCTCGCCGTAACTCTCCCTTCCCTTCTTGACTCTCCCAGTTTTATCTGAATACTTATATGAAGCCGTTGCCTTAGCAACACATCCCCCGTGCGTCGGAAGTGCCGAGCGGTGGCATGACGAGACTCTCGGGAGGAAGGAGGCACATCATGAAGCCTGGGCTGGTCTTTTTCATCCTGTCGGTTGGGATTGCGCTCGGCGTTGTTGGGACGATCTTCGCGCCAGATGTGGCCGGTCCCTTCCTTCACGAAACGTTTGGGGTCAAAAAAGCTGAAACCATCGAAGGAGAGGTCGCACGGAAACTGCGAGAGGGGGATCGCCTTCTCCTGACGGTCCAGACTAGCCAGGGATCGTTCCTCGTAACTTTTAAGAAAAAGGTGGCAGAGATTGACCTCCTGGTTCAGCCGGGGGACACACTAACACTGGCTCTCAGGCGGTACGAGCCGTTTGTAGACGAACCAGCGATCGAGCGGGTAAGAAGGCTGGACCCAACACCTCGGCCTAAGGCCCATGCCCTGCCGTCTTCCCCAGGAGCAGCGGCTCCTTGATCTTCCCTTACCTACTGGCTACGCTTCGCAGCAGCACTTGCCCTTCCCGCTCGATCACCTCGTAGGACTGACCCGGCACAATTTGGAGACGGTCAGTGCGCAAGCGGACCGTGAGTCCGCGAGCCGTGTAGCCGGCCGCATGCTTGCGAAGATGCCTGATGATCTGCTCTTTCAGCGCGTTCCGCTGAAGCGGCATGCGCTCACTGCCTGAGAAGCCCAACGCAATGATCCGATGATACCCCAGGTTCTCCTGGTCCAGTTGGAGGTAGTTGAATCCGATCTCCCCTTGTGGAAGAGGGAGGACGCTTTCACCAATTCTGGCGGCGTTGGCGATCGTGTCGAACCGAGCAAGCGGGACTTCCTTCGTGTGTCTTACAGCATCGGTCAGAAACAGAGCGACGGCCATTGCCCCAATTGCCGTCAGCGCCATCGCCGCGTCGCCAACGCGAGCCAGCACCCCTTGCTGCCCAATCCGTAGGGCACGCCCGGCTAGCCAGCCGAACATCGCCAAGGCTACAAACGCGAAGCCTAAAAAGAGCCGATGCAACGATCCTTCCGGAGTCAGCCCTTCTGTGGAGGTCACGATCCAGATCGAGAGGAGGAGGAAGGTGACGCCCCCGAGAAGGTGGATCCACCACCTGAGGCGCCGTGTCACTGTCCCTTCACCTCTTCCCGTGAAAAACGTCCAGAGGCGCACGATTACCGGAATGTCGAGGTCCCATTCGCAAATGCCGCACCTGCGGCCTGCGACGATCGTTAGCTTCCCGCAGTTATGGCAGGTCATCACCCATCGCCGTTCGATCCCCATGCCCGCGGTCACATCCTCTATCCAGACCCGCCACACCGGCACCAGCGCCACGAATACCAGGAGGGTCAGCCCGCCATAGTAAAAGAACAATGAGACCTGTGAGAGGGCTGGACCGAGAGTCTGCTCCAGGTTTTGGAATAGCAGTCGCAGCATAAGAGGATCTATCCGAAGCCGAAGCCGCAGGGAGCGTTCAGGTGATCGGCGACCCAGTTGCTCAGCAGGGTCGTCATCCTCTGAAAGTCCTCCGGTCTGGAGAAGTGGTGATCGGCGTCGGGCAGCCACGCCACAGAGTTCGGGCCTCCCAGCGACTCCGACAGCTTCAGGATCTGACGAGGCGGCACGTATTCGTCGTGAGAGCCCTGGACGATGACGGTGGGCGCCGTTATTACTTTGGCCGCGTCGAAGCCGTTGTGGCGCAGGCTGTCCTCGTAGAACGCGTACGAAAGCTTGATGCGCCCGCTTCCACCGGGGACCACGTTGGGGATCGTGTCGGTCGCCTTCCATTGGGCCATCCCGGTCTCGCCGAATTCTAGGTTCAACATCTCCGGAAAGTCCGGCACGGGGCACTTCAATGCCATGCACGCAATACGCGGACGTTGTGCGGCGGCGAGAAGCGCCACCAATCCGCCGAAGCTCGATCCCACCAACGCCAGCTTTCGATAGCCTTTCGAACTCATCAGGTCCAACCCCGCCAAGGCTTGACCTACAGCCAGAGAGACGGTGATCCGCTCAAACGGCGCCTCACTCTCGCCCTGGCCGAAGAAATCGAACCGGAACGTGCCGATGCCCTGCGGCGGCAGCAAGGCTGTCAAAGCCTGGTTGGTCTTGCTGTTCTTGTTGGAAAGGAAGCCGTGACAGAGCACGGCCATGCGGTCAGTCTTTTCCACCGGCGTCGCCAGGATTCCCGCGACCTTGT
>VBOK01000181.1 GCA_005877565.1 Nitrospirota bacterium | reverse complement strand
TGGCCTTGGGTTCCACCGTTGCCGGGCGGACCCCGAGTCGTCCCATATCGCGGTAGTAGGCGTCGATGTACCGGGCTGTCACGGCCTGCCACGGCAGGCTCAGTTCCCGGGCCCGATTGATGATCTTGTCGTCCACGTCCGTGAAGTTCTTGACGAACTTCACGTCGTACCCTCGGTACTCCAGATACCGCCGGATGACGTCGAACACGACGGCGCTGCGGGCGTGGCCCAGGTGGCTGTCGTCGTAGACCGTCACGCCGCACACGTACATACGGACCTGGCCGGGCACGAGCGGCTCAAACGGATCCTTCCGGCCGGTCAGGGTGTTGAAGATCTTCACCATGCGTCCGCGTTCCATGCGAAGGCCCCGATGAAGGGGACGAAAACACAGTCGCCCAAGTCGCTGACGACCAGTTGTCCGACTTGCTTCATACCCACCTGCAGCCGCTGCACATGGCGGTCGCCGACCGGAATGACCAGCCGCCCGCCTTCCTGCAACTGCTCGACGAGCAACGGCGGTACGCTCGGAGACCCGGCCGCCACCAGGATGGCGTCGAACGGCGCGGCGTCTCCCCACCCGTAGGTCCCGTCTCCGATCCGGATCGCCACGTTCCGGTAGCCCATCTGGTCAAGCCGCTCTCGCGCCTGAAGGGCCAGCGACTTCACCCGTTCGATGGAATAGACCCGCTCCGCCAGCTCGGCCAGGATCGCCGTCTGATAGCCGGACCCCGTGCCGATCTCCAAAACCCTATCGGTCTCCCGGAGCGCCAGAGCCTGCGTCATCAGCGCCACGATGTACGGTTGTGAAATGGTCTGCTTCTCGCCGATCGGCAAAGCCGAATCGTCGTAGGCGCGATCAGCCAGGGCTTCCTCGAGGAACAGATGCCGGGGGACCTTTCGCATTGCCTCCAGGACCCGCGCATCGGTGATGCCCCGGGGAACGAGCTGCTCCTCGACCATTTTCAACCGGGCGTGGTCTGGATTGATCATCACAGGAAGCGCTCACCGTCAAGCACGCGAGGTTATGAAAAAATAGCGAGGGTTGGTCGGGGCGGCGGGATTTGAACCCACGACCACTCGCACCCCAAGCGAGTGCGCTACCGGGCTGCGCTACGCCCCGAACCATTCAGACTTATCGGGCCGGGATCGACCTACGTCGAATCGCCGAGAACCTTCAGCATCTCGTGGACCTCGTGTTTCACGCGCCGGACCACCTCGACCGTGTCGCGCGAAGGCCGCCGTTCTTGCATGCCTGCCCGTGTATGCCACCGACGCTTCAAACCCTCCAGCGTGAACCCCTGCTCGTACCGCATCCGTTTGATCTGGAGGAGCATCTCGATGTCCTTCGGGGTGTACTTCCGCTGCCGGCCCCTGGTCTTTTGGGGACGCAGGAACCCGAGTTCAGACTCCCAGAACCGCAGGACATACGCGGGAAGGCCAGTCAGCCGGCTCACTTCACCGATCTTGTAGAAGAGCTTCTCGCCGACTGCGGTGCTTGTGCCATGGTCGGACGCTGACATCCCGGTCGCCATTACAGCCAGCGCAGGTGGCTAGTTCACGTATTTTTTGAAGATTTGGCTCGGACGGAAGGTCACCACACGTCGAGGTGTAATCCCGATTTCTTCACCAGTCCGCGGATTCCGACCTTTGCGAGGCCCTTTGCTTCGAACAATAAAATTTCCAAATCCGGCGATTTTAAAAGATTCTCCTTTCTGGAGGACATTCTTGATCGTATCCAGGACCAGTTCGACGAGGTCCGCAGCCTCCTTCTTCGAAACACCAACCTTTTCGTAAATTTCGGTCGCCAGGTCTGCTTTCCTCATCCCTCTCCCCCTCTCATCCAACCAGGCAAAATCCCTTTAGAGATCATCAGGATACGAAGGCGTTCGCAAGAAGTCAAGCAGAAGTGTGTTTGGCAGAACGACGGTCTTTCACCATCTTATATTCGATGCTGTCGGCTAACGCCTGCCAGCTTGCCTCCATGATGTTCTCGGAAACTCCGACCGTCCCCCACTTTTCCTTGTGGTCTCCCGATTCAATAAGCACGCGGACCCGAGAGGCCGTGCCTTTATTGGCGGCCAGGACACGGACTTTATAGTCAAGCAGCTTCACCTCCCGTAACTGCGGATAGAATTTCTCGAGCGCCTTGCGGATGGCATGGTCGAGGGCATTGACCGGACCGGTGCCCACGGCCACGGTATGCTCCACCGTGGAGCCGACCTTGACCATCACCGTGGCCTCCGAGATCGGGTTCTCATCCGCCCGCCGCTTCTCCACAATCACGCGAAACCCCAGCAACTCAAATGACGGCTTGTGCTTGCCCAGCATCCGGCGCATCAAGAGCTCGAACGAGCCCTCGGCCCCTTCGAACTGGTAGCCCTGGTTCTCTAGGTCCTTGAGCGTCGCCAGCAGTTCCTGGGCCTTGGGGTCTTTCTTCGGCAGCTTGATGTGAAACTCCTCGGCCTTCGCCGACAGGCTACTCTTGCCGGCGTAGTCGGAGATCAGCATCCGTTGGCGGTTGCCGACCGCCTCCGGGCGGATATGCTCGTAAGTCATCGGGTTCTTGCGCACCGCATCGATGTGCACGCCGCCCTTGTGCGCAAAGGCCGAGTCGCCCACGTAGGGCTGGTGCTTGTGCGGGACCAGGTTGGCGATCTCGGCCACGAAGTGGGACACCTCACGGAGGTTCCGCAACTGGTCCGGGGTCACTGCCGGCATCTTCATCTTGAAGTGCAGGTTCGGGATGATTGAGGAGAGGTTGGCATTCCCGCACCGCTCGCCGATCCCGTTGATCGTGCCCTGCACCTGGAGCACGCCCTCCTGGATCGCGATCAGCGAGTTGGCAACCGCCATCTCCGCATCGTTGTGGGCGTGGATGCCGAGCGGCACGCGGACTTCGCGGGCGATTGCCGCGACAATCCGCTTGACCTCCCACGGCATCGTTCCGCCGTTCGTGTCGCAGAGGATGAGCCGCTCGGCGCCGGCCGCTTGGGCCTTCAGGAGGGTTTGCAGGGCGTAGTCCGGATTGGCCTTGTAGCCATCGAAGAAGTGCTCGGCGTCATAGAACACTTGCCTCCCCTTGCCCTTCAAATACGCGATGGAATCCTCGATCAGCTCGAGGTTCTTCTTCAGCGAGACGCCGAGCGCGTCCGTCACATGCAGGGTCCAGCTCTTGCCGAACAGGGTCACATACCGGGTGTCCGCATCGAGGATGGCCTTCAAAGTGGGATCGGCCTGCACGGGGTTGGTCGCCCGCCGCGTCGAGCCGAAGGCCACAACCTTGGCCTGCTTGAGCGGCACGGTCTTGATCATGCGGAAGAAGTCGATGTCCTTCGGATTGGCCCCGGGCCACCCGCCTTCGATGAAGCGAGCGCCCAGTTCATCCAGCTTCTGGGCAACCATGACCTTGTCCTCGGCCGAAAACGAGACATCCTCGGCCTGTGCGCCGTCGCGCAAGGTGGTGTCGTAGATTTCAACCTGGCGCGCGTCGTCTGCTTTCATCTCACCCCTTCCCCAGCCCAAAGGCCTCGTGCAGGGCCCGGATTGCTAATTCCAAGTATTTCTCCTCGATCACGCAGGAGATCTTGATCTCCGACGTGCTGATCATCATGATGTTGATCCGTTCGCGGGCCAGAGTCTCGAACATCCGCGCGGCCACACCGGAGTGGGACCGCATGCCCACCCCCACCAGGGAGACCTTGGCGATCTGATCCTTCACCTCCACGCTATGCGCCCCGATATCCTTCGCGATGCGGTTCGCCAGGTCCACTGCCTTGTGCACATCAGCCCGCGGGATGGTGAACGACAGGTCGGTCAGATCGCCCTGACCCACGTTCTGGATGATCATATCCACCAGGATATTGGCCGCCCCGAGCGGCCCAAAGATGCGAGCGGCGATCCCCGGCCGGTCCGGCACTCCGATGAACGTGACCTTCGCCTGGTTGCGGTCGCCCGTCACGCCGGCCACCACGACTTGCTCCATGTCCCGATCCTCCTTCGTTACCAGCGTCCCGCTCCCCTCGACGAACGTGGACTTGACCACCACCGGCATCTCATACTTGGCGGCGAACTCAACCGACCGGCTCTGCAGCACCTTCGCGCCCAGGCTCGCCAGCTCCAGCATCTCCTCGTAGGAAACCTTCGCCAACTTGCGCGCCGACGGGACCAGGTTCGGATCCGCCGTGTACACGCCGTCCACGTCGGTATGGATCAGGCAGCGGTCCGCTTTGAGCGCCGCGGCCAGCGCCACCGCCGTGAGGTCCGATCCGCCACGCCCCAGCGTCGTGACGTCATCCTGCTCGCTGATCCCCTGAAAGCCCGCCACGACGGGAATGATGCCCTTGTCGAGCGCGGCCTGGATCCGGTCAGCCACGATCCGCTCGATCCTTGCCTTCGTGTGTGTGCTGTCAGTGATGATGCCCACCTGGCGACCTGTGAAGGAGCGGGCATCGAAGCCCATCGCACGCAACGTGATCGCCAGCAGGGCGATCGTCACACGCTCCCCGGTGGAGAGCAGCATGTCCATCTCCCGCTCGTCGGGGAACTCGGTGATCGCGTGCGCGAGCTTGACCAAACGATCGGTCTCGCCGCTCATGGCGGAAACCACCACGACGATTGTGTCGCCCGCCTGCCTGGCCTTGGCGACAAGACCCGCCACGTGCTTGATCCGGTCGATGTTCGCGACCGAGGTCCCGCCGAATTTCTGAACGACTAAGGACATATTCAATTGTAGGGGCGATTCATGAATCGCCCCTACCGCTTCATTTACCCAGCAATTTCCCGATCAGCTTCGTCGCGTCCGCCAAGACCACATGCGTGGCCTGGGCGTCCGCCTCGTTAAAGCGCCGCCGTGCATCGGCCCGATCGCGGGTCGCGGGCCCTTCGTAGAGGGCGAACGGCACCGGGTCGTTCGTATGCCGCCTGAGCGCGACCGGCGTCGCGTGATTGCAGACCGCCAGCACGCGATGCGGGCCCCGTTTCGGCAGTTCCTTCAGCAAGGTGCCGACCGTGTGCTCATCGAACGACTCGATAGCCTTCATCTTGGCCTGCACATCTCCCTGGTGGCTCGCGTCATCCGTCGCCTCCAGATGCACGTAGACCAGGTCACGCTTCTCCAGTTCCTTAAGCGCGCATTCGGCCTTCCCGCGATAGTCGGTATCCACAGCTCCCGTGGCGCCGGACACCTTCACCACCTCGAAACCGCAGGCAAGGCCCAGACCCCGGGGCAGGTCCAGCGCCGAGATCATGGCCGCGGAGAGGTTGTACCGCTCGGTCAGCTTCGGCAGCTTCGGCGCCTTGCCGTGCCCCCACAGCCAGATGGCGTTCGCGGGGCGCTTGCCCGCCTCGACCCGCTCCTGATTGAACTGATGGCCGCGCAGGATCGCCAGGGCTTCCTCCATCAAGGTCCGCAGGACCTTCTCGCCTTCGCCTTTCGGCAGGTACTCGCCGACCGGCTGCCCGATGATGTCCTGGGGCGGGGTCAGCGCCACGCGGTGCTTGCCCTCGGCCCAGACCATGAGATTCCGGTACGACACGCCGGGATAGAACTGCACGACTTCGGTGCCCAGTTGCTCGTTCACGTCGTAGATCAGCTCCTTTGCCTCAAGCGAGTCGATCTCCCCGGCGCTGTAGTCCTCCATCACGGCATGGGGCCCCAGCTTCTTCACGTCATAGCCGCCGGTGTCCGCCCGCAACGTCACCAGGTTGCACCGGTAGGCGACGTCGTCGGGACTCAGCGTGACGCCAAGGCCGGCCGCTTCCAGCGGCGCAAGGCCCGTGTAGTACTTCTTGGGGTCGTAGCCCAGGATCGCCAATTGCGTCACGTCGCTGCCCGGATAGAATCCGTCTGGCGTCGTCTTCACCAGCCCAAGTTCCCCGTTCCTGGCCAGGAAATCCAAGTTGGGGGTCTTTGCCGTCTGCAGCGGCGTGCGCCCTCCGAGTTCCGCCACGGGATGGTCGCCCATCCCGTCCCCCAGCAGAATCACATATTTCATGCGAACCAGGTGCGCCCTCTCCCGCGAGACGGTTAGTAGCCCAAGACCCTCACGACGTCTTCCATGTTGGCCTGAATGGTGGCCGGCTTCTGCGACACCGAAATCGCGATGTCCACGTCCTTGAGCCCATGCCCGGTCAGCGTGCACACAGCCGAATCGCCGTCCTTGAACAGCCCCGCCTTCTGCATCTTGATCACGCCCGCCACTGAGGCCGCGGAGGCTGGCTCGCAGAAGATGCCCTCCAGCGCCGCGACCATGCGGTAGGCCTCCACGATCTCGTCGTCCGTCACCAGATCGATCTTGCCGTTCGACTCCTGCATCGCGCGCACCGCCGGGACCCAACTGGCCGGATTGCCGATGCGGATCGCCGTAGCGATCGTCTTGGGCTTCTCCACAACGTGTCCCAGCACGATGGGGGCGGCCCCCGCGGCTTGAAACCCCATCATCCGCGGTAGCTTGGTGCTCTTGCCGTTGTGAAAATATTCCTGGTATCCCTTCCAATAGGCCGTGATGTTGCCAGCATTCCCCACGGGGAGAAAATGGTAAGCTGGCGCGTCGCCCAGTTGGTCGCATACCTCGAACGCCGCCGTCTTCTGCCCCTCCAGCCGGTACGGGTTGACCGAGTTCACGAGGATGATCCCGTACTTGGTCGAGATCTCCTTCACGATCGTCAGGGCCTGATCGAAGTTTCCTTCGACCTGCAGGACCGTCGCCCGGTGCATCATCGCCTGGGCGAGCTTGCCCAGCGCGATCTTCCCTTCGGGGATCAGTACGAAGACCTGGAGCCCGGCCCGCCCTCCATAGGCAGCCGCCGACGCCGAGGTATTGCCGGTGGAGGCACAGATCACCGCCCGCGCGCCCTCCTCCACCGCCTTGGAGATGGCCAAGGTCATGCCCCGGTCCTTGAAGGAGCCGGTCGGGTTGGCGCCTTCGAACTTGAGATAGAGATCGAGCCGGGGCGCAATCGTTTCGGCGAGGCGCGACGCCCGCACCAGCGGCGTGTTCCCTTCTCCCAGCGTCACGACCGGGGTGGACGCGGACACCGGCAGGTAGGCCCGATACTCCTCGATCACTCCACGCCAGGCGCCCATGTCATCGATCCTCACCTTCAATCCGGATCAGCGTGGTCGGAGCGGAAACAAACGGTAACGCGGCGATCTCGCGCAGCGCCGCTTGCACGTTGCGCTCGACGGCCATGTGGGTCGTGAGCACCACCGGCACGGTCTGCCCCTCTTTGCGGCCGCGTTGCAGGACTGAGGAAATGCTGATGTCGTGCTTGCCCAGGACGCCGGACAGCTGCGAGAGGACACCAGGACGGTCCAGCACCATGAACCGCAAATAGTAGAGGCTGCTGATCTCCGCGATCGGACGGATGCGCAGCGGCCGTCGCTGGTCTGGTTGGAAGGCGCACGGCGGCACGCGCCGCACTGTCCCCTTGAGAATGTTGCGGGCGATGTCGATGACGTCGCTCACCACGGCGCTGGCGGTCGGGAAGCTTCCCGCCCCCTTGCCGTAGAGCATGATGTCTCCCACGGCGTCCCCTGTCACCTGGATCGCGTTGTAGGCCCCGCCGACGCGCGCGATCGGCGAATCCGACGCAATCATGGTGGGATGGACCCTGGCCTCCAGTTCAGCGGGGGCCCGGCCGCTCTTTTCCCCTTCATGGAGTTTCGCGATCGCCAGCAGCTTGATCGTGTAGCCGAACTCGGTCGCGTAGGCGATGTCCAGCGGCGCGATGCTGGTGATGCCTTCGACGTACACGTCCTTGAAGTTCACCGGCGTCCCGAAGGCGAGGTTCATCAGGATCGCCAGCTTGTGGGCGGCGTCGATGCCCTGTACGTCGAATGTCGGGTCGGCTTCCGCGTAGCCCGCCTTCTGCGCTTCCTTCAGGACTTCGTCGAACGGACGACCGGCTTCGGTCATCTTGGTCAGGATGTAGTTCGACGTTCCATTGACGATCCCATAGAGGGACAGCAACCGGTTGGCCGCCAGCCCTTCGGTCAGGGCGCGCAGGACGGGAACGCCGCCGCAGACGCTCGCTTCAAAGCCGATGTCCACGCCGGCCCGGGTCGCCGCTTCAAAGAGCTCTTCCCCGTGGACCGCCAGCAGCGCCTTGTTGGCGGTGACGACGTGCTTGCCTTGGGCCATCGCCTCGAGCAGGAACCGCTTGGCCGGATCGTAGCCGCCGATCAGCTCGATGACGATGTCGATCGCGGGATTGTTGATGACCTCGCGGGCGTTCGCGGTGAGGATCCCGGGCGGCAGCGTGATGCCGCGGTCGGTTGTGAGGTCGAGGTCCGCGACCTTCACCAACGCGAGCGGCACGCCGAGCCGCTGCCGGATCACGCCTGCATTGGTCGTGAGGACCTTGGCAACCCCGCTCCCGACGGTGCCGAACCCGATCAAGCCGACTGCGATGCGGTCTTTCACGAAGTCGCCCTATTCTTCCCCGCCGGAGAGTTTGAGCGCCTTCTTGATGCCGCGAATCGCCTGTCGTGTGCGGTGCTCGTTCTCGACGAGACCGAAGCGGACGTACTCGTCGCCGTACTCGCCAAACCCGATGCCCGGCGACACCGCGACCTTGGCCTCGTGCAGGAGCAGCTTGGAGAATTCCAGCGAGCCCATGGCTCGGTACGCGTCTGGGATGCGGGCCCAGACAAACATGGTCGCCAGGGGTTTTTCAACCTTCCATCCGACGCGGTTCAGTCCGTCGACCAAGGCATCGCGCCGGTCCCGATAGAGCTTCACGGTTTCCTCGACGCAGTCCTGGGGGCCGTTCAGTGCGATGATGGCGGCGATCTGGATCGGTTGGAAGATGCCGTAGTCGAGGTAGCTCTTGATCTTCTGCAGGGCTCCGATCATCTTGGAATTGCCCACACAGAACCCCACCCGCCAGCCCGGCATGTTGTAGCTCTTGGAGAGGGTGAAGAACTCCACGCCCACGTCCTTGGCGCCGGGGGCCTGGAGAAAGCTCGGGGCCTCGTACCCATCGAAGACGATGTCCGCATAGGCCAGGTCGTGCACGACATAGACATTGTTTTCCTTCGCGAAGGCCACGACCTTCTTGAAGAACGCCAGGTCCACGACGGCCGTAGTCGGATTGTGCGGGAAGTTGAGGATCAGCATCTTGGGACGGGGCAGCGTGCGGCGATAGGCCTGCATCAGGTCCTCGAAGAAATCGCTGTCCTGGCGCAGCGGGATCCCCCGCACCTCACCACCCGCGATGATGACGCTGTACGGATGGATCGGATAGGTGGGCGTGGGGGTCAAGACCACATCACCCGGCGACACCATCGCCAGCGCCAAGTGGGACAACCCTTCCTTGGACCCGATGGTGACAATCGCTTCCGTCTCGGGATCGTGTTCCACACCGTAGTTGCGCTGGTACCAGGCGGTGATCGCATGGCGGAGCTTGGTGATGCCTCGCGAGGCGGAATAACGGTGGTTGCGCGGGTTCCGGGCTGCTTCAATGAGCTTCTCTACGATATGTGGGGGAGTCGGCCCATCCGGGTTGCCCATCCCGAAGTCAATGATATCCTCCCCGCGCCGGCGTGCCTCGAGCTTAAGGGCCTGCACCTCGGTGAACACATAGGGCGGTAACCGATTGATTCTAAAGAAGCTCTCCTCCAACTTTCGCCTCCTCGGTTTCCCTCGTCGTTGGGAATGACGGATTCGTCCAGAGGAAAATGAATTCTAAGCGAGATGGCCGATTTTGTCAAATAATCTAAAGCGTTCGGCGGGTCTAACCGTAATCTACTTACAGCGAATATCCTCGTCCGCTTCCCAGAGGAGCTCGTCGGCGGTCACCGGAGGATCCTGGTTGCTGGACACCCCGATGGCACACTGGATCGTGACCGGAAGCCCACGCCGCAAGGCCAGTTCGGTGAGCTTGTCATGCACACGGTTCACGATCACCTGGGTGTTGGCCGGACCGGCATCCACCAGAAGCGCGGCGAATTCGTCTCCTCCGTAGCGGGCGACCAGGTCGGTGGTGCGGATCGCACGCCTGAGGGCATCAGCCACTGCCCGCAAGACTTCGTCGCCGACCAGGTAGCCGAAACGATCGTTGATCTCATTCAGATGCACGACATCCAACAGCAGCAGGATCACGCCGCTCTGCCGGCGACGCGGACCGGCTGCGAGGCGTTGGTAATGGTCATGAAAGGCCCGCCGGCCTGGCAGCCCGGTCAGCGGGTCGGGCGCGTAGCGCGCGAGCAGGCGGTCGGCGTTGGTCAGCCTCCAGGCTAGGCCGCGCAACAACCCGATCGCCAAATCCGGCGAACGCTGGAGCACTTGCATGAAGTCGTCGGGAGCGAGCGCCAGGCATCGGGTGTGCTCAACGGCGACGACCGTCGCCGTGCGCGGCTGGTCGGTCAGCATGGACAACTCCCCAAACACCTCCCCGTACCCAATCTCGGCGAGCACCTGCCCCACGAGCGGACTTTCGAACGTCGACTGAACGACACGCACCAGCCCGGACAGCACGACGAACACAGAATCGACCGTCTCTCCCTGGCGAATCACCACGTTGCCCGCCGTAAAGACATGCTCGGACGCCCGCGCCACGAGGCGCAGCAATCGTT
Source organism: Nitrospirota bacterium (assembly GCA_005877565.1). GTDB lineage: Bacteria > Nitrospirota > Nitrospiria > Nitrospirales > NS-4 > NS-12. Next base: position 12,710 of record VBOK01000181.1, on the reverse strand, counting down.
CTCGGTCCAGCGACCGAAACAGCGGCATCATCGCCAACGTGTCAGCGTAGCTGGCAGCAGTGGCGACATCAGCCTGCGCCGCTTCGGCGCCGGGCACGCCCGCGGGCGGCACCGGTTTGGGGATGCCACGGCTGATCGTCTCGTCCGCGCGAGCCTTGCCGGGCGGCAACGCGCGGGTCAGCCAGGCCAGCACCCTCGTGCGCAGCATGGGCGTGCTGAAGGGTTTTGTCAGGCAATCGGTGGCGGGCATGCCGCTGACCTGCAAGTCGCTCTGCAAGGTCACTTCATTCGTAAGCAGGATGATCGGGAAGTCCGGACGGTCTAGGCGCGTGCGCAATGGCTGGATCAACTCCACCCCTAAGCCATCCGAGAGACGTCCGGCGATAATGGCCAGGTCGGGAGAGACGTCCGGCGCGCACTCCAACGCGGTCCGCTTGTCCGATGTGGACAGCAAGACGAGGTTGTCCTCGGCCAGCAGGTGACCGATGATGGCGATCTCGGCTTCGGAGGAGTTGACCACGAGCACGCGCTTGCCGGCGACCGGAGGCCGCCGGATCGCCGTCACATCGCCCAATGCCACGGACGGCCGACTACCCCGTACGTGCAGCTCGCGCCCTTCCGCGGCGGCAAAGACCTCCAGCGCGCGGCCACGCGCGGCCGCACGATCCTGCGCGATCGCTTCCAGACGAGCCACGGTCGCGTCGTCGTGCGCAGGGTCGTGATGGAACAGCGCCAGGCGGCCGCATCCCGCAGCCAACGCCACGTCGGTCGCGTACTCCACCGTGCTGTGCCCCCAACCGATCTTGCCGGCGTACTCCTCATCGCTGTATTGGGCGTCATGGATGATGAGGTCCGTCCCCTCCAGGAACGCCACATGCCGCTGATCGCCGGGATGATGGAACCCCCTGGCCGTCGGCTTCCAGTACGGCTCATGGTCCGTGACGTAGGCCAGCGTCGTCTCATGACTGGAGATGCGGTAGGCCAGCGTCGGCGCGGTGTGATTCAGGTACTGCGTCTGCACAAGCACCTCACCGATGCGGAAAAACCCTTCATTCAATTCCGTGAAATGGATGCGGCTCCGGAGATCGTGCAGCCTCACAGGAAAGTAGGAGTACTGCATCTGCCCGGCAAGGGCGTCCTCCACGCGGCGATGGAAGCCCGAGTGGGCGTAGATGTTCAACTCGGTGTTGGGGTGGAAGGCGGGGCCGAAGAACGGGAAGCCCTGGATGTGGTCCCAATGGGTATGCCCGATGAAGAGGTGGACGCGGAGGGGCTGGGGCGCGGACTGCAGGAGGTGATGGCCCAGCCCCCGGGCGCCCGTCCCGCAGTCCAGGACGATGATCGTGCCGTCATCGGTCCGGACTTCCACGCACGCGGTGTTACCACCATACTTGGCGGTTCGCTCCCCCGGCACGGCGATGGACCCGCGGGTTCCCCAGAAACGTACGAACAAGGACCATCCTCCTTTCAGGAGGCGGGGTGCCGGAGCTTGAGAAAGCAGCGCATCGTATTGCAACTCCTCACAGCGAATCAATAGAAAAATCGGCGCAGACAAACAGGCCGGCTTTGATGTGATATGATGACAAAATTGCCATTTTCTTGAGGAGTTATCACACTCAGCCTATGGCCACCCAGTCCGAGCTGATCATCACCGGCGCGCGCCAGAACAACCTCAAGAATATCTCGCTGCAGATCCCGCACGACCAGGTGACCGTCATCACCGGCGTGTCCGGCTCTGGGAAATCCTCGCTGGCCTTCGACACGATCTTCGCCGAAGGCCAGTGGCGCTACATCGAGTCTCTGTCCACCTACGCACGGATGTTCCTGGAAAAACTCGACCGCCCCGATGTGGATCGGCTCGAGCACATCCGGCCGGCCATCGCGATCGAGCAGAAGAACCCCGTCCGCACCGCGCGTTCCACGGTCGGGACGACTACCGAGATTGCCGATCTGCTCCGGCTCCTGTTCGCGAAGGTCGGCCGTCCGGTCTGCCCCGCCTGCGGCACCGAAGCGCGCGCTTACCAACCAGGGGACGTGGCCGAGATCCTGCTCAAGGAGCATGGCCAGTCTCGCGCCATCGTGCTGTTTCCCGTCGACGTCAAAGCCGACCAGGATCTAGCTACACTCGTCCAGGATTTGGTACGCCGCGGCTTCTTCAGGCTCCGAGTTCGTGACGAGATTGTGGACGTGACGGCAGAGACCGCATCGGAGATCGCAACCCTGCTCAAAGGCCGCCGCGAGTTGGAGGTCGTATTGGATCGTCTCGTGCTCCGCGAGGACGACCGCGCGCGCCTCGTGGACACGCTGGAGACGGCGTTTCGCGAAGGCGGTGGGCGCTGCGTCGCGGAGATCATCGGCGCGGGACACCATCGGTTTTCCCAGGCCTATAGCTGCCAGTCCTGCGGGCGGACCTTCGAGACGCCGAAACCCGCGCTCTTCTCCTTCAATCACCCGCTCGGGGCCTGCCCGGCCTGCAAGGGCTTCGGCAACATCCTGCACTACGACGAGGACCTCATCGCCCCGGACCAGACTAAGAGTTTGGCGGGCGGCGCCATCGAACCGTGGACGAAGCCCTCGGCCGACTGGTGGCAGAAGCAGATGTTGCTGGCCTTCAAGCGACGCAGCTTTGACGTGACCAGGCCATACAACCAGCTGAGCCAAGCCGAACGGACCTTGCTCTGGGAGGGTGATGGCAAGACCGAGGGCATCAAGGCCTTTTTCGAGTACCTCGAGGGCAAGCGCTACAAGTTGCATGTCCGCGTGATGCTCAGCCGTTACCGCAGTCCAGTCTCCTGCGATACCTGCAAAGGGACCCGCCTGCGCCCCGAGGCACTGGCCGTGCGGGTCGGCAGCCGGACCATCGCCGAGGTCGTGGCCCTGACCATCGCCGCCGCGGCCGAGTGGGCACGATCGCTGCCCCTGTCCGCCTTCGAGCACGAGGTCGCCGAGGACATCCTCGCCATGCTGACCGCCAAGCTAGGCTTCCTCCTGCGTGTCGGTCTCGGCTACCTTACCCTCTCGCGCCAGACCCGGACGCTTTCGGGCGGGGAAGCCCAGCGGATCAGCTTGGCGACCCAGCTCGGCGCGCAGTTGACCGGCACGCTCTATGTCCTAGACGAGCCGACTATCGGCCTGCACGCTCGCGACACCGCCACCCTCGCCGGCATCCTGGCAGACCTTGCCAAGGCAGGGAACACCGTGATCATGGTCGAGCACGATCGCACCATGATCGAGTCCGCGCACTTCGTGGTGGAAATGGGGCCCGCGGCCGGAGAAAGGGGTGGAGAAGTGGTGTGCGCCGCCCGGTACCCGGAGTTCCTGACGCATCCGACCGCGCTGACCGCCCGCTATCTAAGCGGTCAGGAAACGATTCCGGTGCCGCGCCGGCGCCGCAAGGGCGCGGGGCGCGCGCTCGTGATGGTCGGGGCGACGGAACACAATCTCAAGAACATCACCGTGAAGATCCCGCTGGGCACGTTCACCTGCGTGACCGGCGTCTCGGGCTCGGGAAAAAGCACGCTGGTCCAGGAGACCATCTACCGGGCCCTCGCCCGCGCCTTTCGCGTGGAGAACCTGCCGATGGGCCGGTTCGAGGCGATCGGTGGGGTCGAGCATCTACACGGGGTGCGCCTGATCGACCAGGAACCGATCGGCCGCACACCGCGCTCGAACCCGGCGACCTATATCAAGGCCTTCGACGACATCCGGCGCTTCTTTGCGGCCCTCCCGGAAGCCCGAAAGACCGGTCTGCTACCGGGCGACTTCTCGTTCAACACGGTCGGGGGCCGCTGCGAGGCGTGCCAGGGGTCGGGCCTGCAGAAGATGGAGATGTACTTCTTCGAGGACATCTATGCGACGTGCGACGTCTGCGAAGGGCAGCGCTTTCAGCCGAAAATTCTGGCGGTGCGGCACCGGGACAAGTCCATCCACGACGTGCTCAACATGACTGTGGCAGAGGCGCAAATCTTCTTCACCAACACGATCTCGATCGGCGTTAAGCTGCGCCTGCTCGCCTCGGTAGGCTTGGGCTACCTGCGCCTGGGCCAGCCGGCGACGACACTCTCGGGCGGCGAAGCCCAGCGGCTCAAGATCGCCGGCGAACTCGTGGGGTTGACTGGAAGCCGGGCGGCCCGAGGCCTGCTCTACATCCTGGATGAGCCCACCACCGGCCTCCACATGGATGACATCAAAAAACTCCTGACCGTGCTAAACCGCCTGGTGGACGCTGGCCACACCGTGCTCGTCGTCGAACACAACCTGGACGTCATCAAGACCGCCGACTGGGTGATTGACCTGGGGCCAGAGGGCGGCGACCTGGGCGGCGAGGTCGTGGCGATGGGCCCGCCCGAAGCCATCGTCACGGAACGCGCCTCCCACACCGGCAAGGCGCTACAGCAGTACCTTTAAGAATAAAACTCAGGGCGGCGGCCAGCGAGGAGGTCGTTGTAGGGATTGATCTTCTTGTTGCGAGCGTCCAGCGGGTCAATCTCGACGACGGCCAGCGTTTCCTGATCGGACTTCGCGCGCTTGAGTACCTCCCCCTTCGGCGTGACGACTTCACTGTTCCCGATGTAGGTCAGCCGCTCCTTCCCGCCGCGCTCCTCCCAGCCAGTCCGGTTGCACGTCACCGCGAAGACACGATTTTCGATGCAGCGCGTGACCATGGCGTCGGGGCAGTGGGGCAGCACCAGGTTGGAGGGATGGGTGATGATGTCCGCGCCCTTCAAGGCCAGCGTGCGCGCCGACTCCGGGTAGAACCAGTCGAAGCACACCATCAGCCCCACCCGCGCCGGTCCGATGTCGAACACGGGAAATCCCGTGTCGCCGGGCGAGAAGAACAGGTTCTCCTCGAAGAAGAGATGCGTCTTTCGGTAGACGCCGATCAGTCCGGCGGGCCCCACCAAGACAGCCGAGTTGTAGAGCCGGTTCCCCGCCCGCTCTGCCAGGCCGGCGACGAGGTGCATGCGCCGCTCGGCGGCGAGCTTCAGCAGCCGTTCGGTCGTCGGGCCTCCCGGAACGTCCTCCGCCAGAGCCTTCGCCTCATCAAGTGACACAAGCTGGTAGCCGGTGTTGAACAGCTCCGGCAGGACCAGGAGATCGCACTCCACCCGTGCCAGACGATTAGCCACGGTGTCGAGGGTGCGCTTGATGTCGCCGAAGACAGGCGCGAACTGGAAATAGCCGACTTTCATATGAGTATTCTTTCAGGATGCACAAACACGAACGGGCAGAGAGCACACCCCCTGCCCGTTCACCTCTTCCTTTTCGTCAGGATGCGAGGACGCTTACTTCGCCGCCTCATGGATGTGCATCAGCGCCTCTTCGGCATGCTTCACGCCGCCGGCCGCATCGCCCTTCTTGCCCTCAGCAATAGCCCCTTTCAGATGCTTGATGCCCTCCTCCATGTGCATGTTGGCTTTTTCTTTTTGCGCCGCCTCGGCGTGCTTCAACGCCGCCTCGGCATGCTTCAAGAGAGCATCCGCGTGGCCCTGCTTGCCGTGCGAGATGGCTTCTTCGGTGTGCTCGACCGCTTCAGCCGCGTGCGACATGGCGGCCCAGGAGACCCCATTCACAACGAACGCCAGAGCACCCAGGAGCAGCACAACAACTACAAAATTACGCATCATGACCCATACCTCCTTTTGAACGTTAGCCGCGTTCACCACTGATGACTCATTGCCGTTCCGTCGTTCCAAGTCCTCGTTTCGACGAGTTGGAAGCCAACCTAACACGTGTATTTTTCCGGTGTCAAGGTGTCTGAAATAACGCCGGATTCATTCCAGTTTCACCCGCCGCTGTTGCTCGTACATGGCGATGATGTCCTGCACCGTATTGGCGTCCTCCGGATTTTTGTCCGCGCGGAGAAACCCCTGGACCCGCGGGAAGCGTAACGCGTAGCCGATCCCCTCGGCATCGGCTCCGCACGTATGCAGAGGGCTGCGAGTGATCTCGTCCGCCGCCACGGTGACGACGTACGTAGGCTGGACCCACACGTCCGGCTCCATCTTCGAATCCACCCGGGCCGGTTTGTGCCCGGCTGCGACTTCGTCCAGCCGCTCCCGCAGCTGCACCCATTCCTCATCGGAGAAGCCGGTCCCGATCCGGCTGACGGTCTTGAAGCTGTCCGCCGCGGGATCGTAAGCCGCAGCCAGAACGGCCCCGATGCCGAACCGGGCCCGCTTCCCGCCGCCGCGGAAGTACCCGACCAGGCAGAGGTCCACCGTATCAGACAGCTCACCCTTGTAGCTCCGCTTGAGTTTGATCCAATTAAAGTTTCGCGCGCCTGCCGTGTAAGGCGAGTCCGGCCGTTTGGCCATGATGCCTTCAAGCCCGCGTGCGACGGCGGACTCGAAGATCGCCCGCAGCCGCGCCGCGTTGTCGGTCTCCTCCATCTCGGCCGGCTCGATGACCGTGTCCTTCGCAATGCGGGCCACGAGCTCCGCCCGGCGCTCGCGATACGGCCGCGGCGTCCAATCCTCACCGTCCACGTACAAGAGATCGAACCCGAACAACTTCAGCGGGAACTCCTTGGCGTAGTCCTCCACCCCATGCTTGCGCTTGCGTTGGATGCTTCGACGAGGTCGGGAAACATCGACGTCGTGCGCTCCAGGTTGCGGGAGAAGATCTCGATCCGCTCGCCGTCCTTGTGAATCTGGCAGCGAAAGCCGTCCAGCTTCGGTTCGACGGCACAACGGCCGATCTTTGCGATGATCTCCTCGGGACCTGGGACCCGCTCGCTGAGGGCCATGCGGATCGGATAGCCCACCTGTGCGGCGATCTTGGCGATAGCCTCCCGCCCTCCCTTGCTCGCCACCTCGCCGATACGACCGAGGTCAGAGCAGAGGTTGTAGGCGCGTTCGAGGTCGGGCTTGAACTCGCGGCTCCCCAGCTTGGCGAGCGCCAGCGCTTCCAGGACAGTCGCATCGCCCACGCCCAAGCGAAGCCGCCCAAGGACGAACCGCGCGATGTACTTGGCCTCGATTGGCGAGGCGAGCGAGAGGAGGTCCGACAGATTGCATAGCTTTTTCTCGACCGAGCCTTCCCCACTCGTGCGGGCGATGCGCAGCAACTCGTCGTACACCCGGGCCACCGTCAGCCCCGCTCCGGCCCGCCCGGCCAGGAGCGCCTCGGCCGTCGTGCCCAGGTCGCCGGTACGTTTGAAATGGGCGAGCACGTCCTCGGGCGCGCGCTGGGTCGCCTGGGCCAGGGCCCTGGTCAGGAGCTTCTCGGACATGCCGAGCTCCAAGCCGTGGAACGCCGGCAGGAGGTTGCCCTGGCTCATGTAGATGATCGGAGCGATCTCGTCCGGGGTAGTCTGGCGGAAGAGCTCGGCCAGGATCTCGAACATCTCAAGACGCTTGGTGGTGGCCTCAAGCCGTTCGAAGATCGTGACGAGATCCTGGAAGCGCATCGATGGAAGGAGCGTGCACCCCTCGTTAATGGACGGTGGGCGGTTTGTTGGGCATGGTGCGCTGGATCGGAGGCCGCTGCTGTTCCTTGAGGTTCACCACCGGGAGGGTGTAATCATTCCCCCATTCCCACCACGAGCCCGGATAGTTCCTCACTTTTTCGTAGCCGGCCAGCTTCAGGATGAAGTAGAGCCAGGCCGAGCGGACCCCGCCCGTGCAGTAGCACACGACCTCTTTCCCGGGCGCGACGCCCTGCTTCTCCAGAATGGCGTGGATCGCGTCCACTGGCTTGACGGTCCCGTCGGGGTTGCAGAACTGATTCCAGGGCACATTCACGGCGGAGGGGATGTGGCCGCCCCGGGCGATTCCCTGCTGGAACGCCCCGTTGTATTCTTCGGTCGACCGGGCGTCGGCCAGGGTGGTGTCCGGATGGGGCCCCTCGACCAGCCTGCGCACTTCGGCCTTGTTGGTGATCAGCGACGGATCCACATTGGCCTTGAAAACGGCCGGACGAGGCTTGTCCGGCCCGCACTCGAAGCGCCGCATCTCGGCGGACCACCTGATCCACCCCCCATCCAGGACGCGGACGTTCGGATGCCCCAGGTATTTGAGCATCCAGTACATCCGCCCTTCGTCACCCCAGTTGTCGAAGGGGTTGGAGTAGACCACCACCTGGCGATCGTTGCTGATGCCCAGCGCGCCCAGTTTCTTCTCCAGGCAGGCGATGTCGGGATCCAGGATCCCCTTGATCGCCGAGTTCGGATCGCTGAAGTCATGCCACGTCGCCACCACCGCGCGCGGGATGTGCCCGCTCGCCATGAACGCCATCTTGGACCGGACATCCACAACTACCACGTCGTCACGGTCGAGCATGGCGTCGAGTTCTTCCGTCGTCACCAGCATCGGATGCATGACTTAACCTTTCTTCTGACAGATCGCCCCCTCAGGGGCGGAGCGCATACTTCCCAACGATATCATCTCAGCCGAGAGCGGTCCATCCAAGGGAACCATACGTTCATAGATCGTAAAATTGTAAGGGTGATCCCCACGCATCCCGTACGTGGTCTTCAATTTCCGATACGCCTTGTCAGTCAGGATATGATACTTGACCTTCGCCTGTAATTTCAGCCCCTCGACCGAGTCCGGTAACCGATAGCTGAATCGGTAGTCCCGGCTGGCCAGCGGGGGCAGCCGGTTGTCGTAGAGGTCGACAATCACCGGCTGCCACATAATCCAGCGGCCCATCGAATTCGCCTGCTCTTTCATCACGCGACCGGTCCGATCGACCACCCGAAACTCCACGGTGAAGTACCGGTCGGGATCGCCGGTGGGCAGCTTGTGCCCCGCCCCCGCATTGATGAGCGTTAGCGTGAAGGTCGTTGGCTGGCCCGGGTGCGGTTGCGGCGGGTCCGCGGCTAGCTGCACGGCCACCGCGCTCTTGATCTGCTCGGGATCGTGGCCTCCCCGCCACAAGTGCTTCCGCCCCTGCCGGATCGGCCCGCCGTCCGCCATCGGCCGCTGCACCTCCGGCATGTGGCAGCTCTGGCAAATCATGTTCCGCTGTTGCGTGAAGTACGCACCCTCGTATTCAGGAAAGGTCCCGCAGGGTCCGACATCATAAAACTGGAGGGGGCCCTTGGGAACCTGATGACAGCGGTAGCAGATCTCGGTGGTGCGGAACTTGGGATCGAACTGCGTCGGATGCGGCGCCACCGAGTCGTCGAACGGCCCCAGGATGACGCCATCGCGCACGTGGCAACCGGCGCAGGTGATGCCTTCCTGTTGGAGTGCCCGGTCGAAGTCCGGGTTCGGCGCCTTGACAGCCTTCTCAACCCGATTGCGCGGGATGTCGGTGATCAATTCCGGCTGCTGGTTGGCCAGCGGCGTATGGCAGTTCAGGCAGATCCAGACCTCGTCGTCCTTCTTCCAGTACGCGCGGAAGAAGGGGTCCGTGTAGGCCTGCGCGTGATAGGAGGTCTTCCACTCCTCGTAGATCTGGCGATGGCACTGGCCGCAGTCCTCGGCTTTCAGGCTGGGAATGCCGGCCGGCACTTTCTGGACAGGAATCGCATGGGCGAAATCGTCCCTCAAGCCGAAGATGACGTGGGGCCGTAGCTCATTGTAGAAGAGATAGACGAGCCACGCCGCCAGCAGGAGGATGCCTACCGTGCTCCACTCAAAAGCCCGGAGAATGGTCCGTCCCCATCCCAGCTTCTGCGGCGCCTCACTGCTCACGCCTCCTGCAACACGCGAAGGTGCCCTTCTACGGATGCGGCCAGCGCCGCGAGGTTGTAGCCGCCCTCCAGGCAGGACAGCACGCGTCCCTGCGCGTGCTCGGCGGCGATCTCCTTGACCGCCCGGGTCAGCGCCTTGTAGCCCTCTGCCGTGAGGTTCATCCCGGCCAGCGGATCGTCGCGGTGCGCGTCGAAGCCGGCGGAGATGATGATGGCGTCCGGACGGTAAGCCTTGAGCGCCGATCTCAGAATTCGGTTGAACACGTCGAGGTACTCTTTATCGCCCATCCCGGCCGAGAGCGGCACGTTGAGCGTGTAGCCTTCGCCCTTCCCCTCGCCGCGCTCGTCGGCCCCGCCCGTGCCGGGATACCAGGGATACTGGTGCGTGCTGAAAAAGAACACCGTCGGGTCGTCGTAGAAGGCGTGCTGGGTCCCGTTGCCGTGGTGAACGTCCCAGTCCACGATCGCGATCCGCTCCAGTCCGTACCGCTTCTGAAAGTAGCGCGCCGCGATCGCCACGTTGTTGAAGAGACAAAAACCCATAGCATGGCCGGACTCGGCGTGATGGCCGGGGGGACGCACGGCGCAGAACGCGTTGTCCGCTCGCTTCTCCATAATGGCGTCTACCGCCGACAGTGCCCCGCCTGCCGCCAGATAGGCTCGATCCGGATGAGACTCGGCAGAAGCCCGGTCTCTTCGAGCCGGCCGACGATCGCGCGCAACCGCTGCGGAGACTCCGGATGGGTGTGTCCCATGTCGTGTTCCAGATAGTCGGGGTGATAGACGAAGCCGGTGCGCGCCATAGCAAAAAAGCGTAACACACCCCTCACGGGTAGACAAGGCATGCAGAGATTGTTACAGTGCGAGAGGCTCACAGCGAAGAAGCAGGGAGAAACAATGGCGAACCCGCGGATCGAGCAACTGAAGAAATTGGTTCAGATGGACCCGAACGACGACGTCGCGTTGTTCGGCCTGGGAAAGTTTCTGATGGAAGAGGGCTCGTTCGCCGAAGCCGCCCAGTATCTCGAGCAGTGCATCAAGGCCAAGCCAGACTACTCGGCCGCCTATCTCGCCCTTGCAGAATCACTTCTCAAGATCGACAAGAAGAACCGCGCCAAGGAAGTCTGCCAGCAAGGACACGCCGTCTCCCTCAAGAAAGGTGACCTGCAAGTCACCAAAAAAATCGAAGCCCTCCAGGCCACTCTGACTTAACCCTACCAGCCAACGCGGGCGAGGATTTTTCTTGCGGGTGGTGCCGATGTCTCCGGAGGCGCAGGGGTGACGGCCAGCGGGCGCCCAGGCGGAGCAGAAGGAAGTGATCCGGAGTCATCGGGGCTGCGACCGGGAAACGTCCTGAGCACGTCTGGGCTGCTGGCCGGCAGGACCCCGCAGCCGCAGGCGACAAGACCCGCTCTGCTTCTCGCCTAGCGCCCGAACATCACCTTGCGAAAGCGCCAGAAGTCCCAGAGGCCGCGAATCCATCCCACGCGCGCCTGGAACTTCCGCACGACGCCCCGATGGGTCTCGACCTTCGACTTCTCAGACAGCGTGAAGTAGTCCCGCAGCAGCTCGACCGCCAGATCGGGATACTCTTTGAAGAAGCGCGGGCTCTGGTGGCACCAGGCCGAGAGGTGGCGCTGGGCCCGCAGGTCCTCGATGACCGGACTCCGCTTGAGACGCCGCACGTACGACTTGAGGACGCGGGCGGTGTAATTCCCCTGCCGCCGAGCGTCCAGGATGGTCTCCGCCGCCAGCCTTCCGGAGAGCAGCGCCATCGAGGAGCCCTCGTGGTAGAACGTCCCGCCCACGAACCCGGCGGCGCTCCCGCACACCATGAATCCGTCCCGGACCAGCAGGGGAATGCCGTAGTAGCCGCCTTCGGGGATCATCTGCGCGCCGTACTCCACTCGCTCGCCCCCTCGCACCCAACGGCGCACTGACGGATGCTGCTTGAACTGGGCGAGCAGCTCGGCCGGCGGGATCCCCCCCGCGATCAAGGACTCCACCGAACAGCTCAAGCCAACCGACAGCGTGTCCTGGTTCGTATACAGGAAGGCAGACCCGACGAGGCCTTTCACGGACTGCCCGAAGAACTCCATGGCGACGCCCTCAGTACCTTCCAGGCCGAACCGTTCCTGAAGAACCTCGCGGGACAACGCCAGCACCTCCTTGACGCCGACCGCGACCTTGCGGGGTGAATAGGGATCGCGCAGGCCGGCCTTTTCAACGAGAAAGGCGTTCGTGCCTTCGCACGATACCACCACGTTGGCCCCCAGGCACACACCTCCACGGAGCTGAACCCCGGCCACCTGCTGCCCTTCCCAGAGCAGATTCTCGACGAGCGCTTCGGTGAACACGGTCGCGCCAGCTTCCGCCGCTTGCCGGGCGAACCACCGATCGAACCGAGAGCGCAGCACGCTGAACGTATAGTTGTGGGGCTCGTGGCTGAACTCCTCGAAGCGGAGGTCCAGGGCCACTTCCGAGTCCCGTGACAGGACCGAAAAGCGTCGCCTGGTGATGGCGCGCTCCACCGGTGCGTCTTTCCAGAACGCAGGGATCAGGTCCGCCAGCGGGCGGCCGTAGAGGATCATGCCCGAGAGGCTCTTCTCACCGGGCCAGGCGCCCCGCTCGCAGACGCACACCCGAACACCGTTGCGAGCCAGGATCAGCGCGCAGGCCGACCCGGCGAGACCGGCCCCGACGACGATGACATCAAAGGAATCCGGCATGCCCTACTTGCGCGCGCCGCGCTTGACGAGCGCGGTCACCTCCGCCACGCGCTTGCCCAACTCGCGCGCCGCAGCCAATTCCTTCTCATCGATGCCGGGAGAGTCCCCTTCGGTGGTAGCGCTGGCGCCAAACGCGCCGCCCCCGCTGACGACGATCATCTGGTTGCCGAGCATCGCCGCCAGGATGGTCAGCATCGTGACCTCTTTTCCACTGGAGACCTGCCCGCCGGTGGCGAACGCCGCGCCAACCTTGTTGCGCATCTTGAACTCGGGGAAGACGCCGAACTTGAGCTGCCAGTTGTCGAAGAAGGTCTTGACCTCCCCGGACATGTTCGACC